>JADFSQ010000087.1 GCA_022560715.1 Bacteroidota bacterium | reverse complement strand
AAGAAAACTAAGTTATTACACAAAGTACATCAAGAAATTTACTTTAATATTTTACATTTTATTTTAGCTTCGAGTTTTTAATCTTCATCAGTTATTTAGAACAAAGCATTTTCAACAATCACGCCAAAATAGGTTGAATCACTTTTAAGGCTTTTTCAATAGTATTTATCTCTTCAAAAGTAAGCAATAAACGTAAACCTTTTCGTGTTTGTTTTTCTTTCATTTTACAAACGTGTGGATGTGTTTGTACAAACTGCAACACTTTTGTAAAGTTTTCACTTTTATAGAATCCACTTTCTTTATCGCTAATAAAATAACCTATTAGTTTATCTTGCTTCATAATGATTTTTTCGAAACCAATTTTGGTTGCAACCCATTTAATTCTTACTGTGTTAAATAAGTCAACAACTTGTATTGGCAGTTCACCAAAACGGTCTGTAATCTCGCTTTCAAATTTTAGAAGTTCTTCTTCCGTTTTTAAATTATTAAGTTTTGTGTAAAGATTTAGGCGTTCTGTAATATTGTTTACATAATCGTCGGGAAATAAAAGCTCAAAATCTGTATCTATTGTAATATCTTTTACATAGTTTTTCGACTTGCTGCTATCCGCTTTATACAAATCTTTAAATTCGTTTTCTTTCAATTCTTCAATGGCTTCATTCAATATTTTTTGATAGGTGTCAAAGCCGATTTCGTTTATAAATCCACTTTGTTCTCCACCGAGTAAATCTCCTGCGCCTCGTATTTCGAGATCTTTCATAGCAATATTAAAACCACTACCAAGTGCCGTAAATTGTTCGAGAGCAGTAATACGTTTTCGAGCATCTGCCGTCATAGCCGAATATTCGGGAGTGATAAAATAACAGAAAGCTTTTTTATTACTTCGCCCTACACGTCCGCGCATTTGGTGTAAATCGCTCAAGCCAAAATTGTTGGCATTATTGATAAAAATCGTGTTTGCATTAGGTATGTCTAAACCGCTTTCAATAATTGTTGTGCTTACTAATACGTCGAATTCGCCATTTATAAAAGAGAGCATAAGTTCTTCTAATTTTCTACCTTCTAATTGTCCGTGTCCAATTCCTATTTTGGCATCTGGCACCAAACGTTGAATCATTCCTGCAACTTCTTTTATGTTTTCTATACGATTATGCACAAAAAATATTTGTCCTCCTCGTTGAATCTCGTAACTAATTGCATCTCTAATAATTTCTTCGCTAAAGCGAATAACATTACTTTCAATAGGATAGCGATTTGGTGGTGCTGTATTTATTACTGATAAATCTCGTGCAGCCATTAAGCTAAACTGAAGCGTTCTTGGTATTGGCGTAGCTGTAAGGGTTAATACGTCAACATTCTCTTTTATGGTTTTTAATTTTTCTTTTACTGCAACACCAAATTTTTGCTCTTCGTCAACAATAAGCAAACCCAGATCTTTAAATTTAACCTTATTATTTGCCAGCTGATGTGTGCCAATTAAAATATCGACATGACCTTTTTCTAAACCTTCAAGAGTTTCTCGTTGTTGCTTGGCTGTTCTAAATCTATTTATATAATTTACGGTTACAGGAAAATCTTTTAAACGCTCGGTAAATGTTCTAAAATGCTGAAATGCCAAAATGGTTGTTGGTACTAAAACAGCTACTTGTTTCCCATTATCAACTGCTTTAAATGCTGCACGAATAGCCACTTCGGTTTTACCAAAACCAACATCGCCACAAATCAATCTATCCATTGGTTGTTCGCTTTCCATATCGGCTTTTATATCGGCAGTTGCTGTAATTTGGTCTGGAGTGTCTTCATAAATAAAAGAGGCTTCTAACTCGTGCTGCATATAACTATCTGGAAGATATTGATAGCCTTTTCTCATTTTACGGTTGGCATAGAGTTTAATGAGGTTAAACGCAATTTCTTTAACTCTCGATTTTGTTTTCTGTTTAAGGGTTCTCCATGCTTTGCTTCCTAATTTATAAATCTTTGGTGGCTTCCCATCTTTACCATTAAACTTGGTAATTTTATGTAACGAATGAATACTTAAATACAGTATATCTCGTTCGCCATAAACCAATTTTATAGCTTCTTGTTTTTTGCCATTTACATCAATTTTTTGCAAACCTCCAAATTTACCAATACCATGATCTATATGAGTTACATAATCGCCTATTGTAAGATTAGTAAGTTCCTTTAAGGTAATGGCTTGTTTTTTAGCATAACCATTTTTAAGATGGAATTTATGATAGCGCTCAAAAATTTGATGGTCAGTATAACACACAATTTTATTGTCGTTATCGATAAACCCTTGATATAAGGACAACACTATTGTTTTATAATGAACGTCCTGTTCTACATCTTCAAAAATATCATGAAAGCGTTTTGCCTGTTGTTTGCTTACACAAGCTATGTAATTGGTAAATCCGTTTTTATGATTTGTATTTAGGTTTTCTATTAATCTGTCGAATTGTTTATTGAATGATGGCTGAGGAGTTGTGTTGAAATTTATTGTTTGGTCGCCGAACGAAACTGAAGTGTCAAACTCAATCAAAGTAAAGTCTGAAAGCTGTTTTTTTAATACTTCTGAAGTACAAAATAATTCATTTGGGGAACTGTGTTTTAGTTCCTTTGAAAGAGTTTTAAAAGTGTCTTCTGCTTTACTGAAAAAATCGTCAATTCTTGAACATAAAAAATCTGTATTTTTTATAAAAATAACTGTTTTTGATGCAATATATTTTAAGAAACTTTGTCGCTTCTCATCTGAAAATTTATTTTCTACGTTTGGAATTATGCTTATCCTTTTTACTTGTTCTGTTGAGAGTTGTGTTTCTACATCAAAAGTTCGTAAACTATCAATTTCGTCGCCAAAAAACTCAATACGATAAGGTTCATTGTGCGAAAACGAAAACACATCTACAATGCCACCACGAACCGAAAATTCACCAGGTTCGGTTACAAAATCAACGCGCTTAAATTGATATTCGAATAAAACTTCGTTAATAAAATCTATAGACAAACTATCGTTAAGAACTATCTTTAATGTATTTCGTTCTAATTCTTTTCTGGTTACAACTTTTTCGAAAAGCGCATCTGGATATGTTACAATAATAGCAGGTTTTTTTTGTGAATTTATTCGATTTAAAACCTCGGCTCGTAATAAAACATTTGCATTATCGGTTTCTTCTATTTGGTAAGGTCTGCGATAACTTCCAGGATAAAAAAGAACATTTTTTTCATCGCTTAATTGTTCTAAATCATTAAGATAAAACGCAGCTTCTTCTTTGTCGTTAAAAATCAACAAAAAAGGCTTTTCTGCTTGCTTAAAAACATTAGAAATAACAAAAGAAAATGACGATCCTACAAGTCCTCTTATATGCGTTTTACTTTGAAATTGGGCAATAGTATTTTGCAGTTTTTGCGTTTGCAAAGACTGTGCATAGGTTTGCAAGAGAAGTGTTTTACTCACCTAAAATAATTTGTGCATTTTTGCTTTAA
This sequence comes from Bacteroidota bacterium, assembly GCA_022560715.1. Classification (GTDB taxonomy): domain Bacteria; phylum Bacteroidota; class Bacteroidia; order Flavobacteriales; family Flavobacteriaceae; genus PRS1. Next base: position 4,033 of record JADFSQ010000087.1, on the reverse strand, counting down.
CTCTCAATGTATTAAGATGCAAATATATAATAATAGTTGATTAGAATTTTAACTTTTATGATACTAAAATCTTTATTAATCATATCTTTGTAATACATTAAATATAAAATAATTTATGTCAATTTTAGATTTATTCAATATAGGATTTAGAAAACGAAATGAAGACCATTTTGCAGCAATTGTAAGAGTAGCAATGGATGATGGTAAAATTTCGGATGAAGAAAAAGAATTTTTAGATCGGTTAGCGAGAAATTTAGATATTTCGGAAGCTATATATAAAACAATTTTAAAAGATTTTAATTCACATCCTATTAATCCACCAACTTCATATAACAGACGTTTAGAGCGTTTATACGATTTATCACGTATGGTTTTTGTAGATCATATAAAAGGTGATCACGAAGAAATTTTATTACGAAAAATAGCTATTGGTCTTGGATTCTCAACCCAAAACGTAAAATATGTTGTGGACAAAGCACTATCTTTAGTGAATGAGCGTGTGGACTTAAGTACTTTTATTTACGAGATAAAAAATATGAATAGATGATTTTAAGTACTTGAAGTACGTTAAAGTTATAAGTGCCTTAAGTTTTTAAATAGCATTAAAAACAAGTCTATTTTAAAAGAAAAATAAGTGAGTTCAACAAAGTATTTTAGTGAATAAATAATTTTAGTTTATTTAAAATTTTAAGTACTAACGGCTACTTTCTGCATAAATTCTTCAGCTTTTTCAACCATACTTTTGCTTCCGCAAATAAAAGGTACACGTTGATGCAATTCGGTAGGCTGTATATCTAAAATTCTCGTAAAACCATCGCTTGCTTTTCCATTTGCCTGTTCTGCTATAAAAGCCATTGGATTACATTCATATAACAAGCGTAATTTTCCTTTAGTATTTTTAGAAGTACTCGGATAAATATAAATGCCACCTTTTATCATATTTCGATGAAAATCGGAAACCAACGACCCAATATATCTTGACGTATAAGGTCTGTTACCTTCTTCCATCTGGCAATATTTTATATAATCTTTTATGCCTTGCGGAAAATGAATATAGTTCCCTTCGTTTACAGAGTATATTTTACCAACTTTTGGAAATTTCATATCCGGATGTGATAGGTAAAAAGTGCCAATTGCCGGATTTAATGTAAATCCATGAACGCCAACTCCTGTTGTATAAACCAACATCGTGGAAGTGCCATAAATAATATAACCTGCTGCCACTTGTTGGTTTCCTTTTTGAAGAAAATCATCTATAGTTACTGGTGTTCCAATTGGTGTTACTCGCCTATAAACCGAAAATATTGTACCTACAGATACATTAACATCTATATTTGAAGAACCATCTAAAGGATCGATTAAAACAACATATTTGTTTTGGTTATTTTCATCCTGACTGTTTATAGCAATAAAATCGTCTTCCTCTTCACTGGCAATGCCACAAACTATATTCCTTTTAGTCAGTGTTTGTATAAACTTCTCGTTGGCATAAACATCTAACTTCTGCTGTTCTTCTCCTTGTATATTTGTATCTCCATAAGCGCCAATTATATCAACTAATCCAGCTTTATTAACTTCGTGATTTACCACTTTTGCTGCTAACCTTATAGAGTTAATTAATCGCGATAACTCGCCAGAAGTATATTTAAATGAGGTTTGATTCTCTATAATAAATTCTCCTAGAGTTTGGTTTTTTTGAGACATTTTAAATTGTGTGATTATTTGTCGCAAATATCGTGTTTTTTAATCAACTACAACGTTTTCGTAAAAGAATAATAGCCTATAATAATCAACTTTAAACTATCTTTGAAATTATTTTGAAAAATATGAATTTTACCATTAGAAAAGCTCTTGAAAAAGATATGCCTCAAGTGCTAAATTTAATTAAAGAATTAGCAATTTTTGAAAAAGAACCAAATGCAGTTGAGCTTACTGTAACCGATTTACAAAAAGATGGCTTCGGAAAACATCCTGCTTTTCAATGTTTTGTTGGCGAAATAAATAATACGATTGAAGGTATAGCGTTGGTATATATGCGGTATTCAACATGGAAAGGTGATATTTTACATTTAGAAGATTTGGTGGTAAATCCTAAAATGAGAGGATTAGGTATAGGCAATGCATTATTAGACGAGGTTGTTAACTATGGTCATCATTTAGGAGTAAAACGTATAAGTTGGGAAGTATTGGATTGGAATGAGAGAGCTATTACTTTTTATGAAAAAAAAGGAGCAAAAATATTAAAAGATTGGAAAGTTGTACAACTTGATGAACGGGGAATAAAAAATTATATATCAAAAATTAGCTAATGCAAATATTTAAGTTTGGTGGTGCATCGGTAAAAGATGCCAAAGGTGTAAAAAACCTGATTAAAGTTTTAAAAGCCGTTGGTTACGAAAACACATTTGTTGTGGTTTCGGCAATGGGAAAAACAACCAACGCTTTAGAAAAGGTAATCGATAATTATTTTAATAACAAAAAAGAACTTCAAAGCTCTATTCAAGACGTGAAGAAGTTTCATAATGCAATTTTACTTGAACTTTTTGATTCCGATAACTATCGGAGTGTAAATCATCCTGTTTTTGGTAAAATTTCAGAGTTTTTTAATGAACTAAGCATCTTTTTTGACAGAAACAAATCGCCAGATTACAACTTTATTTACGATCAGGTGGTTGGTTTTGGAGAGTTAGTATCAACTACAATAATTAGTGAATATCTCAATCATGTGGGAATTAAAAACAATTGGTTGGATGTTCGAAATCTTATTAAAACCGATAATTATTATAGAAGCGCTAAAGTAAATTGGGATAAAACGCAAACTCTTATTTCAAAAAATGTCAATAAAAACGTTCTTAATATAACCCAAGGTTTTTTGGGTAGTGATGCCAATAATTTTACAACAACTCTCGGAAGAGAAGGAAGTGATTATACAGCAGCAATTTTTGCTTATTGCTTAAATGCTCAAAGTGTAACTATTTGGAAAGACGTTCCAGGAATACTAAATGCCGATCCTCGATATTTTGAAAACGCTCAACTACTTAATCAAATTTCGTATCGTGAAGCCATTGAATTAGCGTTTTATGGCGCTTCGGTTATTCATCCAAAAACCTTGCAACCCCTACAACGAAAAGAAATTCCTTTGTTTGTAAAATCGTTTTTAAATCCAAAAAACAAGGGCACTTGTGTTGGTAAAGGCATTCATTTAGAACCCGAAATACCTTGCCTTATAGTGAAGAAAAATCAGGTACTAATTTCATTGTCTTCCTTAGATTTTTCATTCATTATGGAAGATAATATTAGCGACATATTTAATTTACTCCATCTCTACAAAATGAAGGTGGATGTAATACAAAATTCTGCAATTAGCTTTTCTGTTTGTATAGACAACAATTATAATAATTTAGAAAAATTACTCTTGCATTTAAAAGCTAAATTTAAGGTTACCCATCATGAAAATGTATCGCTTTACACCATTAGGCACTACACTAAAGAATCTATTCAAACTTTAGAGAAAAATAAAACCATTTTATTAAAACAATTGTACCAGGAAACTGTTCAGATTGTGACTAAATAGGTCTTGAGTTTTGTTTTTAAGTATATTTGTAATTACTCACGGTTTATTATTATAATATTGTGTTCGTGAATATAAACATTTCGCTCAAAAATAATATATGGCATTAGTTACGGCAAAAGAAGTTTCAAAAGCTATAAAAACAGACAAATTTGGTTTTATAGGAACTTTTATTGGTTGGTTATTAATGAAGGTTTTAAAAATTTCTACAATAAATAAGTTTTACACTAAGAATAAACACCTTAAAGACCTTGATTTTTTAAATGCTATTTTAGATGAATTTAAAATTAAATATGAAGATCAAATTGTTTCTGCACATAGAACTCCATCCAGATTAGATGAATATGCAAAACATGCTGAAAAAATGAAATTTAAAATAATAATAGCAGGAGCTGGTGGTGCAGCACATTTACCTGGAATGATTGCTTCACATACAATAATTCCTGTTATTGGAGTACCCAT
>JADFSQ010000086.1 GCA_022560715.1 Bacteroidota bacterium | reverse complement strand
CCAAAGAAAAATAATCTTTTTTATGTGAAATTTTTAAAATATCTAGATATTCTTTCAAATTTCACATTTCAAATCTTACCTTTTCTTTGTATTCTGTAAATTAAATCTTAGGTCGAACTCAGGTTAAAAGTATTTTGAGTGCACTAACCTGCCTGACGGTAGGCAGGAGTGAGTACTTCTTAACTAAAATTAAACTTTAAAGCTTCTTTTGGAAATTGTTTACATTTTATTAGTAAAAAGGATATGTACTCAACTTGGTTGGATAAACCACATAATCTTTTAATATCTCAATTTTTCATATTTGAATAACTTTAAGTATTTATAACTTTAGCACACTTTAAGTACTGAATAGTTACAATAATTAATCTATTTTTGTCTTGAAATGACTAAACAAATTACCAGCATACAAAATCCTTTTTTTCGACAACTTGTTCTTTTAAAATATAAATCCAGAGCACGAAAAACCTCTGGTTTATTTTTAATTGAAGGCGAGCGTGAAATTAAATTAGCACTTAAAGGAGGTTACGATATTGAAACCATTTTATATTATCCAGAGTTATTTTCAATAGAACAGTTAAACGACTTAACAACTCAACAACTCAACATCATAGAAGTTTCAAAAGAAGTCTATCAAAAATTAGCTTATCGGGAAACTACCGAAGGTGTTATTGCTGTTGCGAAAGCTAAAAATTTATCGCTTGATACCATTTCAATAAAAACCGATAATCCATTAATTCTAATTGCAGAAGCACCGGAAAAACCCGGGAACATAGGAGCCCTTTTACGTACTGCTGATGCTGCAAATGTGGATGCTGTTATTATTGCTAATCCGAAAACCGATTTGTACAATCCTAATATTATTCGCTCAAGTGTTGGTTGTGTGTTTACCAATCAAATAGCTATTGGAACAACTTCAGAGATTATTCAATTTTTAAAAGAAAACAATATCAATATTTTTTGCGCTGCTTTACAAGCTTCGATAGAATATTATACGCAAGATTTTACAAAACCAACAGCTATTGTTGTTGGTACAGAAGCCACAGGATTAAGTGATAGTTGGCTGGAAAATTCAACTCAAAATATAATTATACCAATGCAAGGCGAAATAGACTCCATGAATGTTTCGGTTACGGCAGGAATTCTTATTTTTGAAGCAAAAAAACAAAGAAATTTTTTGTAAAAATTTCTTTGAAAAAAGTCAATTCCCAAATATCAAATCCCAATGCAACGATTTTGGGATTTTAACATTGAAATTTTAAAATTATGAGTGCAACGAATTTATTATACATCATTATTGCCATTTTAATTATCAACTTTATTATTGATAAAATTCTTGATGCACTAAATGCAAAACATTATAATGACGCTTTACCTCTCGAATTACAAGATGTTTATGACGAAACCGAATACAAGAAATCGCAATCCTACAAACAAACAAACTACAAGTTTGGTGTCTTAACTTCAACATTTTCTCTTGTACTTACATTGGCATTTTTTTATTTTGACGGTTTTGAATTTATAGATAATATAGCAAGAAATTACAGCGATAACAACATTGTAATTGCCTTAATTTTCTTCGGAATTATAATGATTGGAAGTGATATTATAACAACGCCTTTCTCTTATTATAAAACGTTTGTGATTGAAGAAAAATTCGGATTTAATAAAAGCACAAAGAAAATTTTTGTTTTAGATAAAATAAAAGGATTGCTAATAATGGCTATTCTTGGTGGTGGCATTCTGGCACTAATTGTTTGGTTTTATGAGTTTACCGGAAATGCTTTCTGGTTATATGCCTGGGCTTTAGTAACTGTATTTTCAGTATTTATGAATATGTTTTATTCGCGACTTATTGTGCCAATATTCAACAAACAAACACCTCTTGAAGAAGGTGAATTGAGAAACAAAATTTCAGCGTATGCCAAATCTGTAGGCTTTAAACTCGACAAAATATTTGTGATAGATGGTTCAAAACGAAGTACCAAAGCCAATGCCTATTTTTCAGGATTTGGAAGCGAAAAACGGGTGACACTTTATGATACCTTGATTAACGATTTAGAAGAAGAAGAAATTGTAGCTGTGTTGGCTCACGAAGTTGGGCATTACAAAAAGAAGCATATTATTTTTAATCTTGTTGCTTCAATTTTGCTCACAGGATTTACGTTATATATTTTATCATTATTGATTTCAAACCCATTACTTTCTAATGCATTAGGTGTAGAAATACCAAGTTTTCATATTGGTTTAATTGCTTTCGGAATGTTGTACAGTCCAATAAGTGAAATTACTGGGCTTATTATGAATCATTTTTCTCGCAAATTTGAATATCAAGCTGATGATTATGCAAAAAAAACCTATAAAGCTGAACCTTTAATCAGTTCGTTAAAAAAACTATCTAAAAATAGTTTAAGCAATTTAACACCACATAAAGCCTATGTGTTTATGCATTACTCGCATCCAACATTGTTACAACGCGTTAGGAATTTGAAGTTGTGATGCAACTAAATGTTTGAATTTGTCGGAAAAAAACCCAAGTTTCGTTCAAGATACCCAATAAAAAAACGCAAAACTTCATAAAATTATAAATTGATTGTATCTTTGATAGCATCAAATGATAGCATCAATATGAAGCCGCCTTATGACATTACTCCAACAATTTTAAAATTAATATCCTCTATTTCTGAAAAATTAGGCGAAATAAATGCAAATTTTTTAGACAAGCCTTCTCCACAACTTCGAAAGCAGAATAAAATAAAAACGATACATTCTACACTAAAAATTGAAGGAAATACACTTTCTGAAAAACAAATAACTGCTTTACTTGAAAACAAAAGAATAATTGGACCTCAAAAAGACATCCAAGAAGTTTTAAATGCAATCAAAATCTACGATAGTTTAGAAAGCTATAAATCAACTAATGAAAAATCATTTTTAAAAGCTCACAAAATATTAATGAGTGGCTTAATTAATAATGCAGGAAAATATAGAAAACAAGGTGTTGGAATTGTTAAAGGGTCGAGATTAGAACATTTGGCACCTCCTTTTAAAAATATTCCATATTTAATGAAAACCCTGTTTAATTATTTAAAATCGGAAGAAATTGATTTGATTAAGAGCTGTGTTTTTCATTATGAAATGGAATTTATACATCCTTTTTTAGACGGAAATGGAAGGATGGGAAGATTATGGCAGACTTTAATATTAAAGGATAAATATCCTGTTTTTGAACATTTACCTTTTGAAGCTTTAATTAGTAAAGACCAAGCTCAATATTATCAAGTGCTTTCCGAATGCGACAAAGCTGGGAAATCGACTAAATTCATCGAATATATGTTAGAAGTAATAAACAACTCGCTACGTAGTTTATTAAGGTATAACAATCGGAATTTTAATACAACTCAAAGATTAGAATATTTTATTTCGTTGAACAAAATTGAATTTTACAGAAAAGATTATATGGAAATTTTTAAAAATATTTCTTCATCAACAGCAACCAGAGATTTAAAAAAAGGGGTGACATTGAAACTATTCAAAAAAGAAGGCGAGAATAATAAAACAAAATATATAATTATTGGACACAGCAATTTATAGAACAATATCGATTTTAATGTTAATTTTTAATAAGTACTTTTAACAGTTAGTGACAAGTTGATGTTAAAAAGCAACAAAATGTTTGACATTGTAAAAAAAAAACTAATTTCGTTTAACAGTTGATAAACAAACATTTCGTTTAACAGTTGATAAACATTAAACGAACCTCCAAAACAAATCTTATTTCTTTCACTTAAAAATCCTAAACAAAACTATTGCCTATTAAAATTCTTATTGTTACTTTAGTTTTATGAATGATGTTGAGATAGAAAAAGAAAATGCAGCTATTGCAAAACAGTACAGAAAACTTTTAAGAGTTAGTTATTTAACACTCTCTGCAAAAGATAAAAAGCTGATACGCTCTGCTTTTGATGTAGCTGTAGATGCGCATAAAGACCAACGCCGAAAATCGGGCGAAGCTTATATTTTTCATCCAATTGCAGTTGCAAAAATTGTAGCACAAGAAATTGGTATGGATGCCACTTCAATTGCTGCTGCGCTACTTCATGATGTTGTAGAAGACAATCCGAATTACACTTTAGACGACATACAGCAACTCTTTGGAGAAACTGTGGCAAGAATTGTAGATGGTTTAACTAAAATTTCTTCTCTTAAAAAAGATATGGATGTTTCTACCCAAGCCGAAAACTTCCGTAAAATGTTGTTGACTTTGCATGACGATGTTCGGGTAATTATCATTAAAATTGCCGACAGACTCCATAATATGCAAACTATGGAAGCAATGCGTCCTGATAAACAGGTAAAAATTGCTTCGGAAACCTTATACATTTATGCGCCATTAGCACACCGAATTGGGCTATATAATATTAAAACCGAATTAGAAGACCTTGGTTTAAAATACACCGAACCCGAAGTTTACAACGACATTTTTACTAAAATAAAAGAAAGCAAAGAAGAACAAGACGCTTATATTAAAGAAATCAGTAAAATTCTTAAATCATCGCTCAATAAAGAAGATATTGATTATAAAATAAAAGGCAGACCAAAATCCATTTACTCCATTCGCCATAAAATGGTAAAGCAAGGTGTTACTTTTGAGGAAGTCTATGATAAGTTTGCCGTTCGGATTATTTATAAATGCGATATCGAAAATGAAAAGTTTTTAGCCTGGAAAATTTATTCGATTGTAACAGACCATTTCAGACCAAATCCTATTCGACTTCGCGATTGGATTTCGTCGCCAAAATCTACAGGTTACGAAGCCTTGCATATTACTGTAATGGGACCAAAAGGACGTTGGGTTGAAGTACAAATTCGTAGTGAGCGTATGAACGAAATTGCAGAAAAAGGATATGCTGCACATTACAAATATAAAGAAGGCAAAACGAATAAAGACGATACACTCGATGATTGGATAGATAAATTACAAGAGGCTCTGGAAAATCCAGATATCAACGCAGTCGATTTTGTCGAGGAATTTAAACTCAACTTATATTCCAAAGAAATATTTGTATTTACACCAAAAGGCGACCTGAAATCGCTGCCAAAAGGTGCAACACCTTTGGACTTTGCATTTAGCATTCATACCGAAGTAGGAATGAGAACTCGTGGAGCAAAAGTAAATGGAAAATTAGTGCCTTTAAGCCATCCTTTAGAAAGTGGTGATCAAGTCGATATTTTAACTTCCGATAATGCCAAACCAAATGCAAACTGGTTAGATTATGCAACTACAGCAAGAGCGAGAAGTAAAATAAAATCATCTTTAAAAGAAGAAACAAAAGAAATTGCAATACAAGGCAAAGAAATTTTAAGGCGTAAATTAAAACAACTCAAAATTACGCTTAACGAAAAATCTATAAACCAGCTTGTAAACTTTTTTAAACTAAAAACAAGTCTCGACTTGTTTTATCGTGTTGGCATTAGTACAATCGACAATAAAATGCTTAAGGATTATGCGGCTTCTCGTAGTAATATATTTGTAAGTTTTATAAAAAATAGAATTCGGAAACCAAGTAGCTCACCTGACATTGATAAAGAAGAAATTACGTCTAAATATGATATGCTTGTTTTTGGTAAAGAAGAAGAACATTTAGATTATAAATTATCCAATTGCTGTAATCCGATTCCAGGAGATTCTGTTTTTGGATTTGTAACTATTAATGATGGTATTAAAATTCACAAAAAAAACTGTCCGAATGCTTTGAGTTTACAATCTAATTATGCCTATCGTATTTTATTAGCAAAATGGATAGATTCTACACAACAAGAATTCACAGCAATTATTCAAATAACAGGAATAGATAATTTAGGTTTAGTAAATGAAGTTACTAAAGTTATTTCAGGAAACATGCATGTTAATATTAAAAGTCTCAATTTCGAAACAGACCATGGATTGTTTTCCGGAAAGATAACAGTCGTTGTAAAACACAACAATCTGGTTAAAAAATTAATGGATAGAATTAAAAAAATTAATGGTATTGAAAAAGTACATAGAGTTTAAAAATTGTTTAAATTTGTAGTGAAATTATGGATGTTAAAACTGAAAATGATAATCAAAGTATTGTAAAGAATGTCTTCACTAAATTTTTAGAAGATAATGGTCATAGAAAAACACCTGAACGCTATGCTATTCTTCAAGAAATTTACGATTGTAAAGATCATTTTGATATAGAATCCTTATATGTTAAAATGACAAATAAAAAGTATCGTGTATCTCGTGCAACACTTTATAATACTATTGAATTATTATTAGATTGTGCATTGGTTAGAAAGCATCAGTTTGGGCAAAATCAAGCGTATTACGAAAAATCGTATTTCGATAGACAACACGATCATATAATCTTGGATTCTGGAGAAGTTTTTGAGTTTTGCGACCCGAGAATTCAAACCATAAAAAAGACTATCGAAGAAGTTTTTAATATAAACATTCATAATCATTCACTCTACTTTTACGGCACAAAAAAACAACCATCTAACTAATTACATAATGACAGTAGATTTACTACTAGGTTTGCAATGGGGAGACGAAGGCAAAGGAAAAATTGTTGATGTACTTACCTCTAACTACAATATTATTGCTCGATTTCAAGGAGGTCCAAATGCTGGACACACGCTTGTTTTTAATGGCATGAAACACGTTTTACATACCATTCCGTCAGGAATATTTCATGAAAAAGCCATAAATCTTGTTGGTAACGGAGTTGTAATCGATCCTGTGATTTTTAAAAATGAATTAATTAAATTAGATGAGCACCATATAGACTACAAAAAATCGCTACGTATTTCGCGTAAATCTCATCTTATATTACCAACACATCGATTGTTAGATGCTGCAAGTGAAATTGCGAAAGGAAAAGCAAAAATTGGCTCCACATTAAAAGGAATTGGACCAACGTACATGGACAAAACCGGACGTAACGGAATTAGAGTTGGCGATTTAGAATTAGAACATTGGAAAGAAAAATACCGAGCTTTGGCAAATAAACATGAACGGATGATAGCTTTCTACAAGGTAGATTTACAATATAATCTTGAAGAATTAGAAACCGAATTTTTTAATGCTATTGAAACATTAAAAGAATTAGCCTTTATAGACTCAGAAGAATACATTTATCAAGCGCTAAAAAAAGGAGAATCCATACTTGCTGAAGGTGCACAAGGCTCGTTATTAGATATCGATTTTGGAACCTATCCATTTGTAACCTCATCTAACACAACAGCTGCAGGCGCTTGTACAGGTTTAGGTGTAGCACCAAACCAAATAGGAGAAGTTTTTGGTATTTTTAAAGCTTATACCACAAGAGTTGGCTCGGGTCCTTTTCCAACCGAATTATTTGATGAAGATGGCGAAACTATGGGACGCGTTGGCAACGAGTTTGGAGCTACAACAGGACGATCGCGTCGTTGTGGCTGGTTAGACCTTGTAGCCTTAAGATATGCTTGCCAGATAAATGGAGTTACGCAACTTAT
>JADFSQ010000085.1 GCA_022560715.1 Bacteroidota bacterium | reverse complement strand
TTTATTCCTAATTTTTTTTGTTTGGTGTTACGTTTTTTCAATTAAAAGTAGGGGGATTTATTCCAAGGCGGGTTGCAAGAGGGAGTTAGAGGGTGAATTGCAGCCCGCCTTTCTTGACAGGTGTGGGATTTTGTGCTAGATTTTATAGTTCAAACCTGACGTTTATCTGTCTGGATCAAGGAGGTCCTGAACCAGTGAATAAACCTACTACCGAAGAAGCACTCCGTATTGTTATTGAAAGGTTGAAGAGAGGAGAGTGTGTCAAGGTTGTAATCCATCCTGATTTAACTCCCAAGCAGCTAGAAGTCGCCACTAGCGTTATGACTGAGCTCGCAAAGGAGCTGGGCCTCGATGGGCGATTCGAGATAGTCGACGCGGATTCCGAGTAGCGAATCGCGGATGTCCCTACCCAGCACGGCATCACCAATTCCCCGCGCGAAAGCGCATCAGCAGTCTGATCGGGACCCTGATGTGCGAGTAGGCGGGGTTTTCGATTTATAAAAAAATGCCGCGAGCATAGCGAGCGGCACACCTGATTCTCCCTTATTAAAAAAATGAAATCCCCTTAGTTTTAATTGATTGAAAAATGAAACCAAATGATGCAATGGCATTTCAACTAAATCTGTAATCGTAGCATTGCCAATTTTTATATAATTAGCTTCAGGGCGTAATCGTTTGCCTTTACATACGTTACATTTTGTTTTCCCTCTATAACGCGATAGCATCACTCTATTCTGAATTTTATAGGCTTTGCCTTCTAATTCTGCAAAGAAAGAATGTAAGCCTTCAAAATAGCTATTGCCATCCCAAATAAGCTGTTTTTGAGCATCACTTAATTCAAAATAAGGTTTATGTATCGGAAAATCGAATTGATGTGAATTATTCACCAGTTGGTCACGATACCAACTCATACTTTCTCCTCTCCACGGAAAAATAGCATTTTCGTAAATTGACAATCCGGTATTTGGAATTACTAAATTAGTATCGATACCAATTACATCACCATATCCTTCACATTTAGAACAGGCTCCATAAGGATTATTAAAACTGAATAAATGTATGTTTGGTTCTAAAAACGAAATGCCATCCAATTCAAAGTTATTGCTAAAGTGTTTTAGTTTATTATCGGAAAGTATTTCGATATAACATTCGCCTTTGCCTTCAAAAAAAGCGGTTTGTATAGCATCAGCCAAACGATTGTAGAAATCTTCATCATCGCGAACTATTATTCTATCGACTACAAGATAGATTGATTTAATGGTTTCTTTATAACTTTCTACTTCGTCAATTCTAATAATACTATCATTTAGTTTAACACGAGCATAGCCTTGCTGTAGTAAAACCTTAAGTTTATCTTCAAGAGAACGTCCGTTTTCTAAATGAATAGGAGCGAGGAGCAATAGTTTTTCACCTTCTGAAAAAGACTTTATAAAATTTAAAACGTCTTCAACTGTATCTTTTTTTACTTGTTTTCCTGATTTGGGTGAATAGGTTTTACCAATTCTGGCAAACAACAGTTTTAAATAATCATAGATTTCGGTAGTTGTACCAACAGTAGAACGTGGATTTGTAGAATTTACCTTTTGCTCGATAGCAATAGCTGGAGCAATGCCTTTAATATAATCCACTTTCGGCTTGTTAAGTCGTCCTAAAAACTGTCGTGCGTAGCTCGAAAGGCTTTCTACATAACGTCTTTGACCTTCTGCATAAAGCGTATCAAAAGCTAAACTTGACTTACCAGAACCCGATAATCCAGTAATTACAACAAATTTATTTCTTGGTATTACAACATCAATATTTTTTAGGTTATGCAATCTAGCACCTTTTATAATGATATTGTATTTTGGATTTACTTCAGAAATGTCAGTGTTCATAAGTGTTTTAAAGAGAATAATTTTGCAAAGGTACTACTTCTAATTCAGCAATAAAAATGGATTTAAAATCAATTTTATGTTAAAAAAGTAGATTTTTTTTGCATTTTAGGTATGATTGTTGTTATATTTGAATTCTATTAAACAACAAACAAAACTATTAAGCTTATAACAAACATTACTTTTTAAACTTAAATCCCCAAGCAGAGAAGATTATTTCTATGCGTTAAAAAGTAATGATTATGAGACAAGAGCTTATTACTGATGCTGTTTTGGTCAGCAACTACATTCACGGAGACGAGCAGTCTCTTTCGGTCTTAATTAATAGACACAAGCAAAAAATTTACAGTTTTATTTATTCGAAGGTTTTTGACAGAGATGTTACCGAAGATGTTTTTCAGGATACTTTTATAAAAGTTATTCGAACCCTAAAACTTGGAAAATACAATGAAGAAGGTAAATTTTTGCCTTGGGTAATGCGTATTGCACATAATTTGGTCATCGATCATTTTAGAAAAAACAGTCGTATGCCAAAATTTGATAACTCTAATGATTTTAATATTTTCTCAGTTTTAAGTGATTCTTCATTAAATGCTGAAAAATCTATCATAAAAAGTCAGGTAGAAGAAGATATAAAACGCTTGATAGAAGAGCTTCCTGAAGATCAAAAAGAAGTATTAATAATGCGTATTTATAACGATATGAGTTTTAAAGAAATTTCGAAAAATACTGGAGTTAGCATCAATACTGCATTGGGAAGAATGCGTTACGCTTTAATTAATTTAAGAAAGGTAATAGAAAAACATAATATAGTTTTAACAAATTAAAAAATTAAGCAATAAATAAGTTTTTACTACGTTAGAAAGGCATAACAACCTTAAAATTAACTAATGGCAAAACTTTACATTGAAGATTCTAAACATCTTGAAACACTAAAACCGAGTGAAGAAACGGTGAATTTTCTTCTGAATTATTCTCAAGCTTTATGCATTATTGAATATAATAAATTAAAGTTTGAAGCGCTTTTAAACTAAACTTTGGCGAAAAAAGTCCTGATGACTAAACTTATCAGGACTTTTTGCTTTTGTAATATTCTTTTGTTACAGATTTTCGCCCAATAGTCTTTGTAATAATGTCTTTATCAATATCCCAACCTCGAGCAGGCGAATATTGACGACCATACCAAATAATTTGTAGATGTAAATCATTCCATATCTCTTCCGGAAATAATCGTTTAGCGTCTTTTTCGGTTTGAGTTACATTTTTTCCGTTGCTTAAATTCCAACGATACATTAAGCGATGAATATGCGTATCAACAGGAAATGCAGGAACACCAAATGCTTGAGACATGACAACACTTGCTGTTTTGTGTCCAACAGAAGGAAATGCTTCTAGAGCTTCAAAGCTTTGAGGCACTTTTCCGTTGTGTTTTTCAATTATCATTTGTGATAAACCATAAATACCTTTGCTTTTCATAGGAGATAATCCAACGGGTTTAATAATTTCTTTAATTTCTTCAACAGTAAGTTTTACCATATCATAAGGGTTATCAGCTCTTTCAAAAAGCAATGGTGTAGTTTTATTTACTCTAACATCTGTGCTTTGAGCTGACAATAAAACTGCAATTAATAATGTATATGGATCTTTATTATCTAAAGGAATAGGGATTTCCGGATATAATTGATTAAGTGTATTAATCACAAAATTTACCGTTTCTTGTTTTGTCATTAGCTTATATTTGTAAAGAAATTCAAAGATAACAATTATGACTACACTTAAAATAGGCGATAATGCACCAAATTTTACTTCTAAAGATCAAGATGGAAATACAATCTCGTTAAGTGATTATAAAGGGAAGAAACTCGTTTTGTTTTTTTATCCCAAAGCAAGTACGCCTGGTTGTACTGTTGAAGCTTGTAACTTAAGAGATAATTATGAACGGTTTCAATCTTTAGGATATGAAATTTTGGGTGTGAGTGCTGATAGTGAAAGAAGACAGACAAATTTTAGAAACAGATTTAAATTTCCATACCCACTTCTATCAGATGAAGATAAAACTGTAATTAATGCTTTTGAAGTTTGGGGACCAAAAAAATTTATGGGACGTACTTATGACGGAATTCATCGCACTACTTTTGTAATAGACGAAAACGGAATTATTGAAGATGTGATATTAAAAGTTAAAACCAAAGTGCATTCTAATCAAATCCTGAAGGTTTAATTTAGGTTTTTAACACGTCTTCTTGAATACCCAAATAAACGTTGGTCTTTTATTATTTCAGAAATACCTTCGGGTAACATTTCTTCCCAACCGTCTTCACCATTGTAAATCATTTTAAGTACTTTTCTTGATAGGATGTTTAGTATATCCGGATTAAAGTCTTTGATATCAAGCATTTTGCCGTTGTATTTAAAGAACTTATACAATTCTTTCATACGAGGATGGACTTTAAGAGTTTCACTTGTAATAAATTCGCCAGTTTCTTTATCTTTAAGAGGATACAAATACACTTTTAAATCTTTAAAGAACAGTTTACCAAAAGCTTCTAATATACCTCCACTTAAGTGTCTGTAATATTTTTCATCAAATATTTGAATGAGATTATAAACTCCCATTGCCAATGCCATTCTTGCTTTGGTAAATTCAGAGAAATATTCTACCAATCTATAATATTCTTGAAAATTGGTAATCATTACATTTTGTCCCAAAGAGCATAATAGTTCAGCTCTATCTAAAAAATCCCGTTCATTAATTTCGCCTTCAGCACGTAAATTGGCTAATGTAATTTCGAAGATAACTTTAGTATTATCCTTATCAACCGTTTTTTCGTTTAAAAACAGCTCCTGTGCTTTTTCAAACATATCCATATTTACTTTGGTAACAGGTCTAAAACTGCCTCGAAGTGCAAGGATATTTTTTTTATATAAAGCTTGTGCTGGTAAAAGGTTATTGCCATCAGGTCCAAACATAACGGCATCTGTCATCCCATTTTTTACCAACTGTAAACTCATTAACCTATTATCCACATAAGTGAATCTTGCTCCGGAAAAGTTAATCATATCAATTTCAATCTGATCACTTTCAATATTATCATACAATGATTTTACTATTTCCTTAGGATTATCATGCATATAAAATCCGCCAAAAATCAGGTTTACACCTAACATGCCTAAAGTTTCCTGTTGCAATTGTGTATTGGTTTGTCTAAAGCGTAGGTGTAAAACAATTTCGTTATAATCTTCTAAAGGATCCAACTGAAATTTAACACCAATCCAACCATGACCTTTAAATTTTTTAGAAAAATCGATAGTAGCTACAGTATTTGCATAAGTGAAAAACAATTTTTCGGGATGTTTCTTTCTGCTCAATCTGTCTTCCATGAGATTAATTTCATGGGTAAGCATTCGTTTTAAACGTGGTTGAGTGACGTATCGCTGATCCGGTTCTATACCATAAATAGCATCAGAAAAATCCTTATCGTAAGCAGACATTGCTTTGGCTATGGTTCCAGAAGCACCACCAGCTCTAAAAAAATTACGAACAGTTTCTTGTCCAGCACCTATTTCGGCAAAAGTTCCGTAAATATTTTCGTTAAGATTTATTTGTAATGCTTTCTGCTTGATTGTTAAAACTTTACTTATTTCTCTATCACCTTTTAATTTTACAGACATGGCTATTTTTTATAATACAAAAGTATAAAAAATTATAGAGCTATTTAAATAAATAAGCTCTATGTTAAATAAAATGGGTTGATAATTGAAATTCCAAATATCAAAGCACAAATAACAAACAATATCCAAATTCTAAACTTCAATATTCAAGCATAAATTTTATGTCAAAAAAATATAATATGCTTAAAATGAATAAATAACAACATTAAGCATGATGCATAAAGAATGTTTTTTGTGATTTGGAATTTATCTTTTGGAATTTTATAAAAAGTCTAATACTAACATAAGCTTACCCACTACCAACGATATAATACAATAAATAAGACATTACATAATATGAAAATGGCTTTAAAATGATAAATTTGAAAAGTGTTGTGTTAAACTATAAATTTTAACTAAAAACTACAATTGAGAATTACATTTTTAGGCACTGGTACTTCACAGGGAATTCCAATAATTGGAAGCGATCATCCTGTCTGCTTGAGTACTAATAAAAAAGATAAACGCTTGCGTGTTTCTGTTTTGGTGGAATGGGAGGGTTTTAGTTATGTTATAGATTGTGGTCCAGATTTTAGATACCAAATGTTGAGAGCTAATTGTAAAAAGATTGATGGTATTTTGTTTACGCATGAGCATAGCGACCATGTTCTTGGAATGGACGATATAAGACCTTTCTTTTTTAATCAAGGTGCTCTGTCAATTTATGCACATAAACGTGTACTAAAGGCTTTACATAAGCGTTTTGAATATATTTTCGAAACCGAAAACAGATATCCTGGTGTACCTTCAGTTATTGAAAATGCTATTACAAATATCCCTTTTAAGCTTCAAGGAGGAATTGAAGTAATTCCAATAAACATGTATCACAGTACATTGCAAGTGTTTGGCTTTAGGTTTAATGATTTTGCATATTTAACAGACCTTAAAACTATTGAAGAAAAAGAAATTGAAAAACTCAAGGGTCTTAAAGTTTTGGTGGTAAATGCATTGCGAATAAAACCACATTATTCGCATTTTAATTTGGAGGAAGCTTTAGCTTTTATTGCGTTGGTAAAACCGAAGAAGGCTTATTTAACGCATATTAGTCATTTATTAGGATTTCATGATGAAGTGCAACAAGCATTGCCAAAAAACGTTTATTTGGCTTACGATAACTTACAACTAAATTTATAATATGAAAAAGAAAATATTTGCCATTATCGACGGGAATGCCATTATTCATAGAGCATATCACGCGATTCCTCCAATGAGTGTGAAGGATGGAACGATGGTGAACGCAGTCTATGGGTTTACCTCTATGCTGCTCAAGGTTATAAATGATCTCAAGCCGGATTATATTGCGGTGAGTTTTGATGTGGCCGGAGGCACATTTCGTGATGAGATATATGAGGATTACAAAGCAACACGCGTCAAGGCTGATCAGGAGCTCTATGATCAGATACCACTTGTGCATGATGTGGTCGAAGCATTCAATATTCCAATTTATATCAATGAAGGATTTGAAGCAGACGATTTGATAGCTACACTAGCATCCAAAGCCGTTAATAGTTCATTGTTAATAGTTCGTAGGGGGAGTAAAAAGAAACCAATGAACGATCAACGATCAACTATAAACGTTACCATCTTATCTGGTGACCGTGATGTTTTGCAGCTTGTTAATGGCAGTATAAAAGTGCAAATGCCGGGCTGGAATCTCAAAGAGACCAGCTTGTATGGTGAGAGTGAAGTTAAGGAGAAATTTGGTATTACACCAGCCCAAATGGTGGATTATAAATCACTTATGGGAGATACCAGTGACAATATTCCAGGCATTGCCGGAATTGGTCCAAAAACTGCAAGTAATCTTTTGATCAAATATAAAACACTTGAGAATCTTTTTAAACATGTTGACGAGATCGAGGGGTTGGTTAAAGATAAGCTTAAAGCCGGGAAAGATGACGCTTTGAAGGCGAAGAGGCTGGTTGAACTAGATAGAAAAGTTGATATAAAGTTTGAGGTT
>JADFSQ010000084.1 GCA_022560715.1 Bacteroidota bacterium | reverse complement strand
ATTGAAATAAAGCCTATTAAATTAATGATTAACCAAAAGATAATTTTGTAACTTCTTAAACTTACTGGTACTGCAAATTTCGTTTATTATTGTAACATAAACGCTTGGTTTTGTAGTTTACAATTGTAAAAATACAAATGTTTACCTTTGTAATCTTGGATAATGTATTATGCAAATAGAAAGCCTAAAATCACTCTATAAAACTCATAAAGAAATGTCACTTTTTGGTAGATATATTCACAACAAAAACATTGAACTTCTTTTAGAAAA
The DNA here is from genome assembly GCA_022560715.1 of Bacteroidota bacterium. Taxonomy (GTDB): domain Bacteria; phylum Bacteroidota; class Bacteroidia; order Flavobacteriales; family Flavobacteriaceae; genus PRS1. The sequence goes on along the minus strand of JADFSQ010000084.1, from coordinate 7,299 downwards.
TCTGCCATCAATTTTTAAAGTGAATACTATCGGCAAATCAGTAAATGATGAAAATATATTTTCTGTAACTATTGGTACTGGCAAGAAAAAAGTATTGATGTGGTCGCAAATGCATGGTAACGAATCTACAACTACGGAGGCATTATTCGATGTTTTTAATTTTTTGAATGATTCTAACGCGCTTTCAAGCACTATTATTAACAATTGCACACTTAGGATCATTCCTATACTAAATCCTGATGGAGCATTGACTTATAAGCGTTTTAATGCGAATAATATTGATTTAAACCGAGATGCACAAAATTTATCTCAACCAGAAAGTATCGTCTTGCGACAATGCTTTGATACCTTTCAACCAGATTTTTGTTTTAATCTTCATGGACAACGTACTATTTTTAGTGCAGGAAAGACCAACATTCCTGCAACAATTTCGTTTCTTTCTCCAGCACAAGACTCAAGTTGCAGTATTACACAAAACAGAGCTATCGCAATGGAAATTATTGGAGTGATGAATGTCATGCTTCAAAAGCAAATTCCAAATCAGGTTGGAGTATATGACGATGCGTTTAATATAGATTGTGTTGGCGACACGTTTCAAAGCCTAAATGTTCCAACCATTTTATTTGAAGCTGGACATTATAAGAATGACTATTCAAGAGAGAAAACAAGAGAATATATGTTTCAATCGTTGTTAACAGCGTTGCAGTATATTGCATTAAACACGATAAAAGGTAATAATTATAAACCCTATTTTGATATTCCAAAAAACGAAAACAATTTTTTCGACATTATTATTAGAAATGCAGTTGTTTCCCCAGAAAACAAAGAGCAATATCTTGATATAGGAATTTTATATGAAGAACGATTAGTAGGAGATTCAATAGAATTTATTCCAATTATTGATAAAATTACTGATTTAAGTAAGTATCATGGTCATAAAGAAATTAATGCCAATAAAAGTGATGTGCTATCGTCAGATAGATGTGAGTTAAAAGTAGGTTACGAAAACGATTTCGTATTGATAAATAATGTAAAATATTCATTAAACATTGAAAATCATTGATTTATTATATAAATTTATTATTAAAAATGTACTACTTTCGCTTATTATCTAACAAAAACATAAAATGACAAAATTTAGATTAGACGAAACTGACCATCAAATTCTTGATATGTTGATAGACAATACGAGAATTCCTTTTACAGATATTGCAAAAAAGCTATTAATTTCTGCAGGTACTGTTCATGTAAGAGTTAAGAAAATGGAAGAAGAAGGAATAATAAAAGGGTCTTCGTTAACTTTAGATTACGAAAAATTGGGATATTCATTTATAGCTTACGTTGGAGTATTTTTACAGAATACTTCTCAAACTAAATTTGTTTTAGAGCGTATTAGAGATATTCCTTTTGTAACTGTTGCACATATAACTACAGGAAAATTCAATATATTTTGTAAAATCAGAGCGAAAGATACAGCTCATGCTAAAGATATCATTTTTAGTCTAGATGATATTGAAGGTGTTTACCGTACTGAAACCATGATTTCTCTTGAAGAAAGTATTAATGATAAAAAACGTTTAATGCATACAATCTTTAATGAATTGTAACTTTATTCCTCTTCCTCATCAAACATAATATTCCCTAATTTACTCACTTTCAGATCAGCATTTCTAAAGTTAGTCATGGTATAATGTAGCTTACAGCTAACTTTAACTAAATAAATAGTATCATCTGTTTTAACTTCAACAGCTTCTATAATTTCATTATGATGATTTTCAAAAACAATAATATCCTTGTCATTATAACCATCAGGAAACTTTTTTGTTAAAAGTGTAAAGATGTTAGGAGTCAGTTTTTTTAAATCAACAATAATTCTTTTCATTATAAAAAAATGTGTCAAAATTAAAATTGGCAACAACTTTAATATAATTTATATGCTATAAAGTTACAAATTATTTTAATTCAAAATTAACTGTTGTAATATTTAAAGGAATTTATGATAATTTCATTATCGACCGAGCAATTTATTTTAGGTTTTCCTATGGCATCCAAAAGAACAAAATTAATATTGCCATACTCATTTTTTTTGTCATGTTTTAATAACTCAATTATTGGGTCAAAATCTTCTCTGTTAATTTTAACTTTATCAAATATTTTAATTAAAGTAGTTTTGATTTCTTCGCACATAATATCTGAAAAACCGAGGAGTTCTCTTGAAATATAAGTAGCTAAAACCATACCAATTGCAATCGCCTCGCCATGCAGTAGAGTTTGTTTTTTTTGATTGCTCAAATAGTAGGATTCGATGGCGTGACCAAGTGTATGTCCGAAATTTAAAGTTTTGCGTAAGCCGTTTTCAAAAGGATCTTGATCTACAATATCTTGTTTTATAAGTATAGATTCGTAAATTAAATCATCAAAATCTTGATGTGTTGACATTGATAAATCCTTAAGTGAATTCCAGTATGCTTCACTTTTAATCAAACCATGTTTAAGCATTTCTGCAAAGCCGGAACGTATCTCATTTTGTGGTAAGGAGCTTAAAAAATGAGTGTCCACAAGTATCATTTGTGCAGTATTTATAACACCAATCTGGTTTTTAAGCATGTTTAAATCTACTCCTGTTTTTCCGCCAACCGAAGCATCTACCATAGCCAATAATGAAGTTGGGACATTAATATATTTTAAACCTCTTCTGTAAGTTGAAGCTACAAAACCACCCAAATCGGTAACCACGCCACCACCAAGATTAATTATCAGGCTTTTTTTATCTATATTAAGTTCGGATAAAGCATTCCAGACACCAACACAAGTATCTATGGTTTTATGAATTTCGCCTGCTTCAATTTCAATAACTTCGATTTCAAGATTCGTTTCAACCTTTGCAATAAAGTATGGATAGCAATAATTATGAGTATTTGTATCTACAATAACAACTATTTTTGAAAAATTAGATTTTCTTAAATATGCATTTAATTCAGTATAACACTTTGAATTGAAGTGAATTGAATATTCTGAAGTAACTATAGATTTCATGTGTTCATAATATTTTTTTAATTCGGTTACATGTAACATTTAATACTATAATTCTCATAAATGAGAAGCTTTTATTTGATAGAAGTTTCATATATAACTCATATTATTTGACTGTTAAAATTAGTTGTTTTTATGCAATAAAATATCTTCTTAATAAATATCTTTGCTACTAATCTTTATTAATATGTCGGCAGAAAAAATTTTCAATAATACAAAAGTAGCATTCCAACTTAAAAATGATTCGGAGTTAGAACGAGCTTATTTTTTATTTAAAATGATTTCCCATCAACCTTTGGTTCGGATTGGCACTGCAGCTACAAATTTCGCCTTAAATGCAAATTTGCCTGTTGAAGGATTGATTAGAGCTACCGTTTTCGATCATTTTTGTGGTGGTATTAACGAAGAAGATTGTTTGCATGTAATTGATAAAATGTACAGTAAAGGAGTTTCAAGTGTTTTAGATTATTCGGTAGAAGGAAAAGAAAGCGAAGCACAATTTGATAAGGCTTTAAATAAAACACTCGAAATTATAAATTTTGCCAGCAAAAAAGATGCCTTACCAATTGCAGTATTTAAGCCAACAGGGTTTGGACGCATTTCTTTATACGAAAAAAAAGGAAAAGGATTAAAATTAACTGAAGCTGAAGAACAAGAATGGAATAGAGTTATTGAGCGCTTTGATGAAACCTGCAAATTAGCTAAAGAAAAAGATGTTTTAATTTTTATAGATGCTGAAGAAAGCTGGATGCAAGATGCAGCTGATGCAATTACCGAAGAAATGATGCGTAAATATAATACCGAAAAACCCATTGTGTACAACACCTTGCAAGCTTATCGTTGGGATCGGTTAGATTATTTAAAACTCCTGAATGAACGTGCTAAAAACCAAGGATTTAAATTAGGAATGAAGATTGTACGTGGTGCTTATATGGAGAAAGAACGTGAAAGAGCGAAAGAAAACGGATATCCTTCGCCAATTTGTATCGACAAGGAAGCTACTGATAAAAATTTTAATGATACGCTTACATACATTTTGGATAACCTAAATGATATTTCATTGTGTATTGGCACTCATAATGAAGCCAGTTCGTATTTAGCAATGGTTATCATGCAAGAAAAAAATATAGCAAAGACCGATAAACGTGTTTGGTTTGGACAGCTTTATGGTATGAGCGACCATATTAGTTTTAACCTTGCAACTGCTGGTTATAACGTTGTTAAATATGTGCCTTTTGGACCAGTAAAAGATGTCATGCCTTATCTAATACGTAGAGCGGAAGAGAACACTTCGGTTGCAGGACAAACCAGTAGAGAGCTGAATTTACTTAAAGAAGAGCGGAAAAGAAGAAAAATGTAGCACCTTAATTGGTTGAATCCAACAATTCGAATTTTGAGTTATTTGAAACATATTCAGGTAATATATTTTTCATTATAGCTACAATTTCTAATTTTTGAGACTTAAAATTCTTTTTGCATAACATATTTATTTTTGCTTCAATTATTTCTTTTTTGAAAGGTTTTGTTTCTATCATTAAAATTTTGTCATGAGAAGTAGATTTTATGATTTCATTTTCTGAATACAATTCTTCCGAAATTTTTTCGCCAGGACGTAAGCCAATGATTTTTATATCAATATCGTCAGGAAATTTTAAACCTGAAAGACGAATTATATGCAAAGCGATATCATAGATTTTAATAGGTTTCCCCATATTAAAAACAAATATTTCGCCACCATTTCCTATAGTTGAAGCTTGCAAAACCAATTGGCTTGCAGTAGATATCGTCATAAAATATCTTGTAATATTTTTATGCGTAACAGTAATTGGTCCACCAGAAATTAGTTGTTTTTTAAATAATGGAATAACCGAACCGTTCGAGCCTAAAACATTTCCAAAACGTGTGGTTATAAATTTAGTATTTCCTTTTCCGTTTAAACATTTTACATATAATTCTGCGATTCGTTTTGTCGCTCCCATTACATTAGTTGGGTTAACTGCTTTATCTGTAGAAATTAGAATGCACTTTTTAATATTATGAGTAACTGAAAGGTCTGCAATGTTTTTTGTGCCTAAAATATTTACGCCTACAGCTTCGTTGGGATTGCTTTCCATTAGTGGTACATGTTTATAAGCTGCAGCATGAAATACAATTTTTGGTTTATAACTGTCAAAAATTTGAGACATTCTATGCACATCTCTAATGTCTGCAACAATAGGAATAAAATTTTTAATGCCTGACAGAAAAAACTCTTGTTGAAGATTATATAATGAAGATTCAGAAATATCAATTAGTATTAATTCTTTATAACTGAACATCGCTATTTTTCGTGCAAGTTCGCTTCCGATAGATCCCGCAGCTCCTGTAATTAAAATAATCTCGTTATTATATTCGGAAGCTAAATCAGAGTTTACCAAATCAGATTGTTCTATTGATAAAAACTCTTCTATATCTTTGTCCTGTATTTGTTTTCCTTTAAAATCAGCCATATATTTCTGTAAAACAATGTATTATTCTATCGAAATCATTTTCAGTTAGATTAGAACCACTAGGTAAACATAAACCTTTATTATGCAATTCATCCGAAATACCGTTTATATATTTGGGTACATCTTTAAATATAGGCTGCTGATGCATTGGTTTCCATAAGGGCCTTGTTTCAATGTTTTCTTTTTCAAAAAACGTTCTTAATTCTTCACGTTTACTAAAAGATTCTGTTAAAACACAAGTGAGCCACCTATTCGAAAAATGATGCTTAGGTTCATCTAAAAAGCGAATTGAATCAAACTCTTTTAAGCGTTCTTTATATAACGAATAATTTTGTCTTCTTGTGTTTATATATTTGTCTAAAGCTAACATTTGTCCTCTCCCAATTCCAGCAGAAATATTAGACATTCTATAATTATATCCAATGTTAGAATGTAAATAATCTACAGATTTATCTTTAGCTTGAGTAGATAAGAAAATAGCCTTTTCTTTTAATGCCTTATGTTTTGTAATTAAAGCGCCACCACCAGATGTTGTAATTATCTTATTGCCATTAAATGACAGTATAGATAGATCACCAAAAGTACCACACTTCTGGTTTTTGTACGAACTTCCAAGTGCTTCAGCACTATCTTCTACAACAGGAATTTCGTATTTTTCAGCTATTGAATTTATCTCTTCTACTTTGTATGGCATTCCATAGAGATGAACTGCTATAATAGCTTTAGGCTTTTTACCTTTAGAAATACGATCCTTAATTGCGATTTCTAATAATTCAGGACACATATTCCAGGTATCTGTTTCACTATCTACTAAAACTGGTGTTGCCCCTTGATAAATTACAGGATTAACTGAAGCAATAAAAGTGTTGCTTTGGCAAATTACTTCATCATTTTTACCAATTCCCAAAAGAATTAATGCTAAATGAATTGCAGCAGTTCCAGAATTTAATACAGCTACAAAACAATCTTGTTTTAAATAGTGTTCTAAATCGGCTTCAAAACCAGAAATATTTGAACCACAAGGAGCGATAAAATTTTCTCTAAAGGCAACATCAATAAATCTTTGCTCTTTGCCGAACATGTGAGGGTGAGAAAGCCATATTTTAGTTTTTGTGTGCAAAAGGAGAGTTTGTTTTATTCGAAACTTACAGACATTATTGTTGCAATAGTTTCACAATTCTCAACAGTTAAAGCAATATCCTTTTCATCAATTTCGTGTTCAATTATATAAATTTTACAAAACTCGATATCTCTATCTACTTTAGAAAAATCTACATCGCCAAGTTTTAATATTTCAGAAATTGTTAAACTATCAATAGATTTGTTTTTTAATAGCTCAAGAACATTTTGAGAGTAAACAAGTTGTTTTGTGCTAATATTTTTTAATACTCTTGCATCTAGTCCATAACTGCAAGAGGCTCTTTTACCACTTAAAAAAAAAGCTAAAAATATAAGTCCAATAGAGAATCCTCCAAGGTAATAACCAATGCGGTGTATAAGTTTCATGTGTTTGTATCTATTGTTTTTTATTGGTCACATGCAGTTCGCTATTAATCATTCCTTTGTGTGATAAACTTTTTTGCATGCTCGTTTCATGTGTAATTAATAAATTGATGCTTTTATTAAGCATTAAAAAATAAGAAGATTAACATCGCTGTAGTCCAAATCAAACCAATCTGCAACCGATTTGTTAGTTAAAATTCCGTGGTAAAAATACAACCCATTTTTTAAACCACGATCAAAACGCAGTGCATTTTCTATGCCACCATTTTCGGCG
>JADFSQ010000083.1 GCA_022560715.1 Bacteroidota bacterium | reverse complement strand
AAACACCACGAATAAACCTAAAAAGACTTATGGTTATTTCAACTTTTATATTAAAGTCGTGTGGTGGGGTTCTATAAGCCCTTTTTTAAGTGTTGTTTATTGCTTGTGATATTATCTTATTTAATTCTTTTATTTGTGGTGGTGTGTCGTGGTTGCAATTTTCTTTATTTCTGCATTTCCAACATTTTAATTTTTCCATTAGTAAATCCTTATACCTTTTTCTTTTAGTTTTTGAATTATTGATAAATCCATATACTTTCTTTGGAATAAGGATAGTATCCTATATGCAATTTGTTTTATTGTGTTCATTATGATTAGTGATAATGGGGTTTTCCTTTGAGATATATAAAAAGTATATCAGACTTATGGACTAACCCTTAAGAGTAGTGAATTTAATTTCTTGTTGTGCAAACAATAGTTTCTGTTTGTCGTCGTGTTCTTCTTGTTGCTTTATGGTATTAACCACTACACTTAATTGCTGTTCATAGTGCCTAATAACTTCTATATTAAAGTTTAATCTCTTCATGTCTTTAATACTCTCTATTAAATTATTTCTTCTTGTCTTTATGCTTACTAATATTATTTTCATTTTTATTTTTATTATTTTTTATATTTATTTATTTTTATTATTTTTATTATTTATTATATAATATATATACAGATATATTCTTTATATACTTTTATTTATATTAAGTGTGATATAATATATGTATTATATTATATATATGTTTATAAACCTCTTTTTGAACATTTTGTATATACTTTTGTATATACAAAAAGGATTGTTACTTTCACGGAGTGAAAATGTCATATTCATACAAGCAATGTCAAATATGTAATTCTAATAGAACAAGCAAAAGACAAGTACGTAATTCTAATAGGTAATCCAAGTGTGAAAGGTATATTTTGTTCATTTCACGAAAGATTTATAAAAAATAGATTGTTTGATTTTTTATGAATTATATTTTTGATTCCACTAGTTTTGTATAATTTAAACTAGTGGAGGTAAAATAAAATAGGAAGTCCAAATACAAATTATGTAGATAGAACTCATTCTAAAAGCATGACTAGGAACTATGTGTGTTCTGAATGTGGTAGGAGTTATGCAATGGATTGGGCTTATAGGAATCATCTTAAAGTCTGTTTCAGAAAATTTATCTCTTAGATTACCTATAAAATAGGTAGTTTAGCATAGAAATATTTATATAGTGCTAACCTTTCAAATCTAAATGGGGAGGGTTGTTTATTTTGAGTGTGATATTTGTAGTGATACAATAGATTTAAATGAAAAATCTAATTGGGGTTGTTATTGTGAGGACTGTTTTGGGAAAATAAAAATTTTCGAAGAAGAAATGAAAATAATAAAAGAAGAATTTTGACTTGTGGGTTATTTGGGCAGATTTGTTTAATTTCTAAAGGTGTTAATTTGGGAGCTCAGAATAAATTTTTGAAGAAAAAGTTAGATATTAACCCTAAATTAGTACAAAATATCAAACTGGCAGAGGTAGCTACAGGAATAGGAACCGAAAATGTCCGCGCTCCACGTTTACCATTATTTGGAAAAGAACGTGAACATGTAATAAATATAATTAAAGAAGGATTAAGAACTCGGCCAACATTACCAGATTATAAAAATTTGAGTGCTATAGTATAGTTAATAATACTATAAATTCCTTCCCTTTTAAAGGGAAGGTGTCACGAAGTGATGGAAGAGTTATATGAAAATTATGGAAGTACATTATGTTAGAAATTAGGCCAACATGCGAAAACTGTAATAAATCATTACCTTATGATTCGCACGAAGCAATGATCTGTACATTTTAATGTACGTATTGCAAAGATTGTGTGGAAAATGTTTTACAAAATATGTTTCCAAATTGTGGTGGCAATTTTGTAGAACGTCCAATTCGACCAAGCAGTTTACTTGAAAAACAGCCAGTATCTCAAAAAGTGGTTTATAAACCAGTTAATATTGAAGCACATTTAAATAGAATAAAGAACAACAATTATAGATAAATAAATTCCCTCTTTGAGGAGGGATTAAGGGAGGTATAAAAGTATGATTACAGGAAAAAATTATATAGGAAACCAACGTTATGCAACAGGAAGTAAAACATACAAAACATTTAATCCACAATTAAACATTGAAAACGAATATATTTTTTATGAAGCAACTTCAGAAGAAATTAACGAAGCCATTTCGTTAGCATCAAATGCTTTTAAAACATTCAGAAATATTTCAAGATTAAAAAAAGCAACATTTTTAAATGCTATCGCTGATGAAATTTTAGTATTAGATGATGAATTAATCCAAACATATTGTTTAGAAACAGGATTGCCAGAAGGTCGCGCCAAAGGGGAACGTGGAAGAACGGTTGGACAATTAAGAAGTTTTGCCGAATTAGTATCAGAAGGTTCTTGGGTTGAAGCAGCAATAGATACTGCTGAACCAGACAGAGCACCAATACCAAAACCCGATGTGAGAAAAATGATGATTCCTCTTGGTCCAGTTGTGGTTTTTGGCGCATGTAACTTTCCATTAGCGTATTCAACAGCTGGAGGTGATACAGCGGCAGCTTTAGCAGCTGGTTGCCCGGTAATTGTAAAATCACATCCAATGCATGCTGGAACAGGAGAATTGGTATCGCAAGCAATCATAAAAGCAGCACAAAAAACTGGAATGCCAAATGGTGTATTTTCAAATTTAAATAGTAGTGGAATTGAAGTTGGAGTACAATTAGTACAACATCCAAATGTGAAAGCTGTTGGGTTTACAGGAAGCATAAAAGGAGGAAGAGCACTGTACAATTTGGCTTCTAAACGAGAAGTGCCTATTCCCGTTTTTGCTGAAATGGGAAGTGTTAATCCAGTAGTTATTTTGCCTGAAGCATTAAAAGAACGTGGCGAAAGTTTAGCCAAAACATATGCAGGCTCCATTACTTTAGGTTCTGGGCAATTTTGCACGAATCCAGGTTTGCTTTTAGGAATTAAGAGTGAAAGTTTAGACAGTTTTATTTCTACACTTTCAGATGAAATCGTAAAGATTCAACCAACTTGTATGATACATCCAAACATTATTGGAGCATACGAAAGTAATAAAGCAAATGCCATAGCACAACCACAATTAAGCGTCGTTGCAGATTATGATAACGATGTGCAATCCAATTATGGAAGACAAGCTATTACTACAGTTGAAGGTAAAACGTTTTTAGAAAATACAACGTTGCATCAGGAAGTATTTGGACCATATTCATTAGTTGTACAATGTGAAGACGCAAATCAATTAGAAGCTATTATTTCAAAATTAGAAGGTCAGTTAACAGGAACAATAATAGCCGAAAGCGATGAAGCATCAAACTATACCAAAGTTATAGCTGCACTTCAAAATCGAGTTGGGCGTATTATTTATAATGGTGTTCCAACAGGTGTTGAGGTTTGCCCAGCCATGGTTCATGGAGGTCCTTATCCAGCATCGACCGATAGTCGTTTTACTGCAGTTGGCATTCATTCCATAAAACGCTGGGTAAGACCATTTAGCTACCAGGATTGGCCTAATAATCTATTGCCAGAGGAACTCAAAAATGAAAACCCTTTAGGAATTTCAAGAACGATTAATGGTAAACAAACTACTAATAAAATTTAAAAACATGCATTATTTGAAATTATTTGAAGTCTTTTTTTTAGTCTCAATTATTAGCTTTTCGCAGAATGAAACAAGCAATTTAGCACAAACATTAGAAGAGGTAATTAGTAGTTATCAAGATCATAAAGGCTATGACAGAAAAGAATATCCTTTGGGTCTTTTTACACGAGATTATTACAAAGCTGAAGCAGAATTTGCAAAAACTAAACTTGAAGAATTGTCAAAAATTAGAATTGATACATTTAGTGAAAACGAAAAAATTTCTGTTGAACTATTAAAATTTGTGCTTCAGGATCAAATATATTTTTATGAGTTTGAACGGTTTCTCAATCCACTGTTATCTGACTCTGGTTTTCATAGCAGTTTGAATTATATGGTTCGGTCATTATCAAATTATAAGAAAACAAAAGAATACCTTAATAAACTTAATGCTTTGCCAGATTTTGTTAATCAGCATTTTGTTAACCTTCGAGAAGGATTAAAAAAAGGAGTTTCGCAACCTCGTGTAATTTTTAAGGGTTATGAATCAACATATAACGAGCATATTACAGATAATTATGAAGATAATTTTTTCTATTCACCTTTTAAAGATTTGCCAGATAGTTTAACCGAATTTCAAAAAGATTCAGTTTTAATAGCAGCAAAATCAGCAATAGAAAAAAACGTTATTCCACAATTTAAACGAATCAAAGAATTTTTTGAAACCGAATACCTCCCGAAAACCAGAACAACTATAGGAGTATCTAACACTCCAAACGGGAACGCCTATTATCAAAATCGTATCAATTTTTACACAACAAGCACACAATATACGGCTGATGATATTCACCAAATTGGATTGAAAGAAGTAGCTCGTATTAGAGCTAAAATGGAGCAAATAATTAAAGATTTAAACTTTGAAGGAAGCTTTGCAGATTTTCTGCAATTCTTACGTACAGATGAGCAATTTTATGCAAAAACACCAAAAGAATTATTAATGATTGCTCGAGATATGGCAAAACGTGCAGATGAACAATTGCCTAGATTTTTTAAAACATTACCACGAAAACCTTACGGAGTTGCTCCTGTCCCAGATGCTATTGCACCAAAATATACAGGAGGAAGATATATAGGAACTCCAAAAAACAGTACAGAACCTGGTTATTATTGGGTAAATACTTATAATTTATCAAGCAGAACCTTATATACATTACCATCATTAACGGTTCATGAAGCAGTTCCCGGTCATCATTTGCAAGCTTCATTAAATAATGAACTAGGAGATAGCATTCCACAGTTTAGAAAAGACTTATACCTTTCGGCTTATGGAGAAGGTTGGGGATTATATTGTGAGTTCTTAGCTGACGAAATGGGAATGTATACCACGCCTTATGAGCATTTTGGACAGTTAACTTACGAAATGTGGCGTGCTTGCCGATTAGTAGTAGATACAGGAATTCATACTAAAGGGTGGTCAAGAAATCAAGTAGTTGATTATATGTCGTCAAATACAGCGTTGTCATTACATGAGATTAATACGGAAACGGATCGTTATATTTCCTGGCCAGGTCAAGCATTGTCGTATAAAATTGGAGAACTTAAAATAAGGGAACTTCGTAAAAAGGCAAAAACTGAATTAGGTTCAAAATTTGATATTCGAGAATTCCATGAAGTAATTTTAGGACAAGGCACCGTAACGCTTTCTATTCTTGAAAATCTGATTAACAGCTATATTGAGAAAATGAAAAATGAGTAGAAAATTATTTAAATGTATTGATGCGCATACTTGCGGTAATCCGGTTAGAGTAGTGATTGAAGGAGGACCAGATTTAAAAGGAGCGAATATGAGCGAAAAACGTCAACACTTTTTAAGTGAATTTGATTGGATTCGAAAAGGATTGATGTTTGAACCTCGAGGTCATGATATGATGAGTGGAAGTATCTTGTATCCACCACATAATCCAGAAAATGATTTTGCTATTTTATTTATTGAAACTTCAGGATGTTTACCAATGTGTGGACATGGAACGATTGGAACAATTACAGTTGTAATTGAAGAAGGACTAATTACACCAAAAGTATCAGGAAAAATTAAAATGGAAACTCCAGCAGGGTTGGTCGATATTGAATATAAGCAAACAAAAGGGAAAGTAGATTGGGTTAAATTTATGAATGTAAAATCTTATTTAGCTGCGGAAGACTTAACCATAGATTGTCCGGAACTTGGAGAATTAACTTTTGATGTGGCTTATGGAGGTAATTTTTATGTTATTATTGATTTTCAACAAAACTTTTCTGGAATACAAGATTTTACTGCCAGTAAGATTATACAATATTCTCAAGTAGTTCGGAATAGAATTAATGAGAAATATCCTAACATGTTCATTCATCCTGAGAATAATTTAATACGAGATGTAACACATCTATTATGGACTGGTATTCCAATAGACCCAACATCCTCAGGACGAAATGCTGTTTTTTATGGCGACAAAGCCATTGATCGTTCGCCTTGCGGAACTGGAACTTCCGCAAGAATGGCGCATTTGCATGCCAGAGGAAAATTAAAAATAGGAGAAGAATTTATACACGAAAGTTTTATTGGTTCAAAATTTATTGGTAAAATTGAAGAAGAAGCTACTTTAGATGGTAAAAAGGCTATCATTCCAAGTATAAAAGGATGGGCTAAAGTATTTGGATATAATTCTATTGTTATTGATGATGATGATCCTTATGCAAATGGTTTTCAGGTGATTTAATATGAATAAAAGTGTTATAGTTATTGGTGGTGGAATTATAGGCTTATGCTCTGCATATTATCTTCAAAAAGAAGGTCATCAAATTACTGTTGTAGATCAATCTAATTTAGATACAGGCGCATCTTATGTTAATGCTGGATTTTTATCTCCAGGTCACATTATTCCACTATCAGCTCCAGGTGTTATGAAACAAGGCTTGAAATGGATGTTCAATGCTTCAAGCCCTTTGTATATAAAGCCACGTTTGGATTTAGATTTTCTAAAATGGACTTGGGCATTTAATAAATCTTGTAATGTAAAACATGTACAGAAATCGGCTCCAGTAATTAGAGATATTTCGGTATTGAGTCAGGAATTATACGATGATATTAAAAAATCTGAAAACTTTACTTTTCATTACGACAGAAAAGGACTCTTAATGTTATGCCAAACCGAAAAAATGTTTGAAGAAGAATTGAAGATGGCTACTATGGCACAAGATTTAGGATTAGAAGTCAGTATTGTTAACGAAGTTGAAATAAAAGAGTTAGAACCAAATGTAGAGATAAATGCTCTGGGAGCAGTTTATTATAAATGTGACCATCATACTACTCCACAAGAATTTATGAAAGAAATTAAATTACATTTAAGGCAAGTAGGTGTAAAATTTTGTACTAATGAAAAGGTAGAAGATATTGAAGTTGAGAACGCAAAAATTTCAGCCATAAAAACGGATAAACAAAAACTTTATGCAGATGAGTTTGTTTTATCAGCAGGATCGTGGAGTGGAATTTTAAGTAAAAAATTAGGATTAAAATTATTATTACAAGCAGGAAAAGGGTATAGAATCAACACCGAAAAACCTACAGGAATCACTATTCCAGCAATTTTAGCAGAATCTAAAGCTGCAGTAACGCCTATGAATGGTTTTACACGCTTTGCCGGAACAATGGAAATTGCAGGAATAAATCATACTATCAATAAAGTTAGAGTCGAAGCTATAGCAAATGCTGCAACACGATATTATCCTGATATTGTACTTACAAAAGACGAGAAAGAACATGCAGCTTGTGGTTTGCGTCCAGTATCTCCTGACGGATTGCCATATATTGGGAAATCTAAAAAATGTAAAAACTTAACTATTGCTACTGGTCACGCAATGATGGGTTGGAGTATGGCAACTGCAACAGGGAGATTGGTATCGGAAATTATTACGGAACAAAAACCGTCTTTAGATTTAAATCCGTTTCATCCGGATCGGAAATTTTAGTTTTCTAAGTCTTGAAG
>JADFSQ010000082.1 GCA_022560715.1 Bacteroidota bacterium | reverse complement strand
TAGCTTCTTTTTGACAAGCAAAAGTTAATATTAATAGTGTTCCTAAAACTATTTTTTTCATTTTTATCTATTTAATTAAACTATTTTTTATACAATCATCCCCGCTGCTACAGTTTCATTTGTTTCATCATCAACAAGAATTATACTTCCTGTGGTTCTGTTTTCCCTATAAGTATCAACCATTAGGGGTTTGGTAGTACGTATTTTTACTTTAGCAATATCATTCATTCCTAACTCTTTATCATCATTATTTCTTCCCAAAGTATGTATATCGATCTTATAAACCACTTCCTTAATCATCGCTTTTTGCTCGTTAGAGGTATGGCGAATCGTATATTTTGCTCGTGGTTTTGCCGTGTTATTATGCAACCAGCATAACATGACTTCTATATCTTGTGAAGCTTCGGGTTTGTTATTAGAACGCACAATCATATCACCACGGCTTATATCAATATCGTCTTCAAGTGTTATAGAAACTGACATTGGCGCAAATGCTTCTTGAATTTCCCCATCAAAAGTATCTATTGTTTTAATTTTTGAAGTAAAGCCAGAAGGCAAAACGGTAATTTTGTCATTTACTCTTAAAACTCCGCTTGCTACACGTCCAGCATATCCTCGATAATCTCTATGTTTTTCGCTTTGAGGTCTTAATACTATTTGCACAGGAAAACGTGCATCTACTTTATTTATATCGCTACTTATGTGCATGGTTTCTAAAGTGTGTAACAAAGGAGCTCCTTGATACCAATCCATCTGTTTAGAACGATTAACAACATTATCTCCTAACAACGCACTTATTGGAATATAGCGTATGTCTTTTACAAGCATTTTCGAAGAAATTTCTTCAAACTGATTAATTACCTTATCAAAAATATCTTCTTTAAAATCTACCAAATCCATTTTATTGATACATACAATAATATGCGGTATTCGTAGCAAAGAGGCAATAAAGGCATGTCTTTTAGTTTGCTCTATAACACCATGTCGTGCATCTACCAAAATAATGGCTACATTGGCTGTTGAAGCTCCTGTAATCATATTACGAGTATATTGAATATGTCCAGGCGTATCTGCAATTATAAATTTACGTTTTGGTGTTGTAAAGTATCTATAAGCGACATCAATCGTAATTCCTTGTTCGCGTTCGTCACGTAAGCCATCAGTAAATAATGCAAGGTCAACTCCATCATGTCCCTTCTTTTTACTGGTTTTTTCAATGGCTGCTAACTGATCTTCAAATATTGATTTTGAATCGTATAATAAACGACCTATTAGTGTGCTTTTTCCATCATCTACACTTCCTGCTGTGGTAAAACGTAATAGTTGGTTATTGTCTAACATGTTTATTAGTTAATTCGTGGTTTGTTAATTCGTTAATTAGATTTTGAAATTGTTCTTCCCAATTGACAAATCATTAGTTATTTCTCTCCCTGTTTTCTTAAATATCTAATATATCCATTAATTAGTTGAATGCATTTATCAATTTGAGACCTAATTTCTTTTAATGTTTCTTCTGTAATATAATTACAATCTTTAGCTTCTAGTGAATGGTCTAATAATTCAGCTACTGAACCTCTTGCATTTAATAAAAATTTTACATTGTCTTTATAATGATATCTTCCCCATCCTTCAGCTATATTTGCAGTCGCAGATCTTGATGCTCTTAAAATCTGACTATATAAATCATATCTTTCTTCTTTTGGTAATTTAGTTAATACCTTTTCTTTAAAATACTTCTTCAATTTATTACAAGCTTGCCAACAATGCAATTTTTCAAAATTCTCAGCCATATTGTTGTTAATTTGAATATTTGTTAATTAGTGATTAGAAGTCCATTAGAAATATTAAACTTTTAAACTACAACGAATTAACAAATTTCTAATTCACAAATCACAATTATCAAAAATACCCCTGCCGTTTCCTGTCTTCCATTGCGGTTTCAGAACGTTTGTCATCACTTCTATTTCCTCGTTCAGTTTGTCGCATTGCAGCAACTTCTTGAACGATTTTTTCGAGTGTATTTGCTTCAGATTCGATTCCTCCAGTTATAGTAATATCACCTAAAGTTCTAAAACGTATTGTTTTGATTACTACCTCTTCATCATCCTCAAGAATTAAAAACGCGGAGTTTGGTATCCAAGTATTATCTCGTCGTACTACTTCTCTCTCATGCGCAAAATATAACGATGGAATAGCAATGTTTTCTCTTTTTATATAATTCCACACATCCATTTCTGTCCAGTTACTTATCGGGAATACTCTAAAATGTTCGCCTTCAAAATGCTTTCCGTTAAAAAGGTTCCATAATTCTGGTCTTTGGTTTTTAGGATCCCACTGCCCGAACTCATCTCTGTGTGAAAAGAAACGTTCTTTTGCTCTGGCTTTTTCTTCATCTCGTCTTCCGCCTCCAATAGCACAATCTACTTTATTAGATTCTATTGCATCTAAAAGAGTTGTGATTTGCAGTATATTACGTGTTGCATTTTTTCCTTTTTCTTCTGCAACACGACCTTCGTCTATAGCTTCTTGGACTGAACCTACAATAAGTGTTACACCTAACTCTTTTACAATATTATCTCTGAATTGTATGGTTTCAGGAAAGTTGTGTCCTGTATCCACATGCATTAATGAGAATGGAATTTTTGAGGGATAAAACGCTTTTTTTGCGAGATACGTGATTAATATAGAGTCTTTTCCGCCTGAAAATAGAATTACCGGGTTTTGAAACTGCGCCCAAACTTCTCTTAAAATAAAGATGGCTTCACTTTCCAACTCATCTAAATAATTTAAATAATATTTACTCATAACTGAGTTTTAATTTAGGCGTTATAAAATCAATGATTTTCGTTACAGAGTCTTCAATGGATTCTTCTTCAGTTTTTATTTCAATATCCGGGGTTTTCGGAGCTTCATAAGGAGCCGAAACTCCTGTCATGTTTTTTATCTCGCCTGCTTTAGCTTTTTTATAAAGTCCTTTTACGTCACGACGTTCACATTCTTCAATACTTGTGTTGATATAAATTTCGACAAAGTTAACATCTTTGACTGTTTTTTTTATGTTCTCTCGGTCTTTTTTATAGGGCGAAACAAATGCCGCAAGCACTACCAAACCTGCATCAATCATCAAGTTTGCTATCTCGGCAATTCGTCTTATGTTTTCCGTTCTGTCTTGTGGAGAAAAGGTTAAGTCGTTATTAATTCCTTTTCTTATATTGTCGCCATCAAGTGTATAAGTTTTAATTCCACGTTTATGTAATACTTGCTCAACCAAATTTGCAATCGTGGATTTTCCAGAACCTGAAAGCCCGGTAAACCATATCAAAAAAGAGTTGTGTTTGTTAGCTTTTCTTCTGTTGGTTACCGAAACCTGATAGGTGTGCCGAATTATATTTTTTTTCATGTGTTTATAATTTATTGCCTTTTAATGGTCACATGCTGCCTGCCTGCCGCAGGCAGGTTCGCTATTAATCATTTCCTTGGGTGATAAAATTTTTAGCATGCTCGTTTCATTAATTATTGTTTATGCCTTTTTTAACCCGAAATTAATATTATGCCATAATTTTTCATGAAAATAATATAGTATCATTTTTGTTACAACTTCAGCAAGTCCAATTTTTAGCCCAGTTAATCCGTTTCCTGTTATAGCCCACGCAATTATAATAGTGTCTAATGTGCCTAATACACGCCAAGTTACTGTTTTAAATAAATGCCTTTTATTGTTCTTTTTGATTTTTGATCGATGCCAGACTCTTTCGTGCAGATAATATAAAATCATTTTAGTAAAAATTTCAATAGCTCCAATTTTTAATCCTGTTAAAGGGTTTCCTGATATAATCCAAGATAAAATAATAGTATCTGTAGTACCTATTATTCTCCAGGTTATCGTCTTAATTATATGTCGCTTTCGAGATTTACTTTTCATTACTTTGCAACCAAAAACCAAGGGTTTAACAAGTTTTCTTTATTATAAAGTAGTGGTTTGTTTGTTTGTTTAGAAATCACATTTATCCCAACGGCATTACATATCGCTTGTCCTGCAGCAGTATCCCACTCCATTGTTGGTGCAAATCGAGGATACACATCTGCTTTGCCTTCTGCCACCAAACAAAATTTAAGCGAGCTGCCTTTGGAAACTATTTCAACATCATTGCCTTTAGTTTTTAAAACATCAATAAAGTCTAATGTTTCTTGGCTTATATGAGATCGGCTTGCTACAACCTGTACTGGATTAGAATTACCTGTTTTTGGGTTTAACTGTTTGCTTTTTGCCAACACTTCTTTTATCGTGGTTTCATGAACATCTAATTCTGCTTTATATGCCTTTTTTAAATTTACATCTGCAAAATATAAAATTTTTGTTGCTGGCACATAAATAACTCCAAGCTCTGGTTTTCCATCAGTTACTAAAGCAATATTAACCGTAAACTCGCCATTACGCTTAATAAACTCTTTTGTACCATCAACAGGATCGACAATCCAACAAGTTTTCCAATTCTTTCTAACATCATAATCTATTTGTTTGTTTTCTTCACTTATTATAGGAATTAGAGTGGGAATTAAATAGGAATTGATAATGTCATTCGCTCTTTTGTCAGCTTCGGTTAAAGGGGACTTATCGTCTTTATATTCAATATTGAAAGCTGTACTATAGACTTTCATGATTGCTTTTCCTGCTTCTAAAGATGCTTGAACTGCTATTTGTAGGTGATTATTTATTTGCAACATACCAATTATATAGCTTACTAATCCCTTCTTCAAGTTCAACCTTATGTTTCCAGCCTAAATTATTTAGCTTGTTAACATCTGTTAGTTTCCTCATAGTGCCATCTGGTTTATTGGTGTTAAACACTAGTTCCCCATTAAATTCAATGATTCTCTTAATAGTTTCTGCTAAATCCCTAATAGAAACATCCTGACCCGTACCAATATTGATGTGTGTATTTCTTATTTCTTTTTGGCTTATTGAATAGGTGTCCTTAAAATCTCTATTCTCCATTATGAATACACAAGCATCCGCCATATCTTCAGACCAGAGAAATTCTCTTTTTGGTTTCCCTGAACCCCAAATTTCAACACTATTTGCAGAAACACCAAATGTGGTTAAATACTTTTTAGCTTCTTCAATGGTCTTAAATTTAGTATCGTTCAAAACAGCTTCCAAATTATCTTCATTAAGAAGCTTTGCTAAATAAATTTTTCTGATAAGCGCAGGAAGTACGTGTGATTTTTCTAAATCAAAATTATCGTTTGGACCATATAAATTGGTTGGCATTACTGAAATAAAGTTTGTGCCGTACTGTAAATTATAACTTTCGCACATTTTTATTCCAGCTATTTTGGCTATTGCATAAGGCTCATTTGTATATTCGAGAGTATCTGTTAACAAACATTCTTCTATCATAGGTTGAGCTGCGTTTTTAGGATAAATGCATGTGCTACCTAAAAAGAGTAATTTTTTTATATGATGAACATAACTTTGATGAATCACATTATTTTGAATCATCATATTCTCATAAATAAAATCGGCTCTATACTCATTATTTGCTATTATTCCACCCACTTTTGCAGCGGCTAAAAACACATACTCTGGTTTTTCTTCATTAAAGAATTGTGCAACTGCAACTTGGTTTGTTAAATCTAATTCTTTATGCGTACGCATAATAATATTATTAAACCCTTTATTTTGAAGGTTTTTTAATATCGCACTTCCGACAAGACCTCTGTGCCCAGCTATATATATTTTAGAATTCTTTTTCATTAGGTTTACTCAAAATAGTTTTTGATCCGATAGCCTCCATCTTTAAGATATTGTTGCTTCTTCATGAGCTTAAGATCGCTTGTCATCATATCCTCAATCAATCCTTCTAAATCATATTCTGGAATCCAGCCTAATTTTTCTTTGGCTTTTGTGGCGTCTCCTCTAAGCAATTCTACTTCTGTTGGTCTGTAATAGGATTCGTCAACGGCAACCACTTCTTTACCTATTTCTAATTGATAATTATTGTTATTACATGCTTTAATGAATCCTTTTTCTTTTTTGCCTTGTCCTTTAAACTCTAATTCTATTCCAACGTGAGCAAAACACATTCTTACAAAATCTCTAACAGAAGCTGTTTTTCCTGTGGCAATTACCCAATCTTCAGGGTCATCAGCTTGAAGAATCAGCCACATCATTCTTACATAATCTTTGGCGTGTCCCCAATCTCTTTCGGCATCGAGATTGCCTAAATATATTTTGTCTTGTTTTAATCCTAAAACAATTCTTGATGTTGCTCTTGTAATCTTACGAGTGACAAACGTTTCACCACGTATTGGAGACTCATGATTAAACAGAATACCATTGCAGGCAAACATTCCATAAGCTTCACGATAATTAACTGTAATCCAATAGGCATATATTTTTGCAACAGCATAAGGGCTTCTTGGGTAAAAAGGTGTTGTCTCAGTTTGTGGAACTTCTTGAACTTTACCATACAATTCTGAAGTTGACGCTTGATAAATCCTTATTTTTTTTTCTAAACCAAGTATCCGCATTGCTTCAAGAATTCTTAATGTGCCTATTCCATCAACATTTGCCGTGTATTCAGGCATGTCAAAAGAAACATGAACATGACTCATTGCTGCAAGGTTATATATTTCGTCTGGTTGTATTTCTTGTATTATTCTAATTAAATTTGTACTGTCTGTTAAGTCGCCATAATGAAGAAAAAAATTGCGATTTTCAATATGTGGGTCTTGGTATAAATGGTCTATTCTGCCAGTATTAAATAATGATGAGCGTCTTTTTAAACCATGAACTTCATATCCTTTCTTTAGCAGGAACTCACTTAAATAAGCTCCATCTTGACCTGTAACGCCTGTGATTAAGGCTATTTTCTTTTTCATTTTTGATTTACTTTAAAATAATTAATTGAAGAGTTCTAAACTATAAATAATACGGTTAGAGTTCTAAATACAAATGTAGGTTTTTTTTGGCTTGTATAAAGACTAATAACCTGAATTAGACCTAAGATTTAATGCTTCCTGCCAATTTTTAATTAATGGATATATTCCTTGTGCTTTTTGATTGTTTAAAACACTGTATTGTGGTCGATTTACTTTTGATTCAATCACTTGTAAAGAAGTGACAGGTAAAATCGAAGCCTGTTTATACTGTTTTGAGATTTCTATTGCAAAATCATACCAAGTGGCTTTTCCTAAAGCGCTAAAATGATATACTCCAAAATCTTTTTGATGTGTTTCAATAAGAAAGAGAATGAATTTAGAAAGGGCTGTACAATTTGTTGGTGTTCCTGTTTGTGATGTTGTGATTTTTAGTTTTTGCTTATCTTTAATTTTTTTTGTAATTGTTCTGTAAAAATTGTGCCCAAAATCTTTTGAATACAACCAAGAAGTTCTTATAATAAAATAGTTGTTTAAAATTTGCTGAATGTATTGTTCTCCCAAAAGCTTTGATTTTCCATATTCGTTAATTGGGTTAGGAATATCAAGCTCAGTATAAGGTTCGTTTTTACTTCCATCAAAAACATAGTCGGTAGAAATATGTATTAAAATGGTGTTTGTAACTTTACATATTTGTGCTAAATGTTTTACAGCTTTTGCATTTATTTTAAACGCTATTTCTGGTGTTTTTTCGGCTTGTTCGACATTGGTAAATGCGGCGCAATTAATACAATAATCAAAATTATTTGTC
>JADFSQ010000081.1 GCA_022560715.1 Bacteroidota bacterium | reverse complement strand
AATCATTACTTTCATATATTTCAGCATATTTTTCAATCGATCCGATGCTAAATTTTAATGGTTGTTCATTGTTGGTCCAAGCAATTATTCTATGCTCCTTCTG
Organism: Bacteroidota bacterium; assembly: GCA_022560715.1. Lineage (GTDB taxonomy): Bacteria > Bacteroidota > Bacteroidia > Flavobacteriales > Flavobacteriaceae > PRS1. Next base: position 7,602 of record JADFSQ010000081.1, on the reverse strand, counting down.
ATAACTAAGCAAATGGGATTTATCAAAGAAACCTAAATCATGATTGTTTTTATTATAGTTATGATATTTGACTAATCTATGTGAATATTTTAACCCTAGCTCTGTTAATTTACTGAATATATTCTGAGTGAATTTTTGCACATCTTTAATTATTACACAATGTGAGCCAAAGATTACCATTCGCCTATCAATTCTATGTGTAGATTTTGTTTTAAATAAAAGGTTTGAAATAGCATAGGTCGAATAAATATTTCCTTTAGGGTCAGTTAGGAAATGATGTAAATGAATTTTATTAGTTTTTAATAAGATAGGATTGTCAGGAATTTCTAGAGTTATTTTAGCATTAGTTATGTTTTTAATACTTGTACTACTTTCATACTCATCACCAATTCCTTTTTTTTCAAATTCTCTTAACCTTTTGATGCTGTTCATATAAATCTCTCCCTTTTTAAAAAGATTTTCAATTCTTTCTTTATTCCCAAACTTTATCAATGAAATTACATCAATATTCATAATTTAACAATCTATTAATCTACATCTGGTTTTTTTCTATGTCCTTTTTTTATAGAATGTTTACGTTTGTCTTCTTGACGTTTTTTAACAACCGCTTTAGGGATTTTTGTTGGCTTTCGTTCTTTGGGGACAATTAACCCTTCGTTAATTAAATCTATAAATCGCTTTGTTACCAACTCCTTATTTTTATGTTGGCTTCTGCTTTCGTCACTATTTAAAATTAAAATGTGTTGTTTCGTAAGTTTAGTGCTTAACCTTTTTAAGAGAAGTTCTTTTTCTTTTTCAGATAAGGCTTCAGATTTTAAAACATCAAAAGAGAGCATAACTTTAGAGGACACTTTATTAATGTGTTGTCCTCCAGCTCCACTACTTCTAACAGCTTTAAAAGATAATTCAGATATTAATAAATCCGTTTTCAAAATCAAATGAGTTGATGTTGAGGTTTTAACAAATCGTTTACTGTTTTAACAGGATTAAAGGTAATTAAAGGCACTTCTACAAAAATGGTGTTCCAAAACGCCATACTTCCGTTCCATAAACCTGGTAATTCAAGTGCTTTTAAGTCTTTTCCTGTTTTTGTTTTCATCGTTATAAAAGCAGTATTGTCATCAACAAAATTGGTAAGATCAAAAGGTTCTCCTTTATAATTTTTAATTCCGCAAACTAAATCTACCGGATTAAAATGGGTTGCATTTTTTAGTATTTCTTTTTGATGTTTATTCTTTTTATCAATTTGAGCCGACTCTACGATTTGTAATGATACTGTACCGTTTTCGTCATTTACCCAAAACGGTCCTCCTCCAGGTTCGCCTTCATTTTTTACCATTCCACAAACACGAATGGGTTTGTTGAGTTTTTCTCTTAAATACTCTATTTGAGATTTAATCGAATATTTTTCGAATTCACTAACTATTGACACATTCAGTTTTTCTGATAAAAATTGAAGCATTTCAAAAAGTTCTTCTTCTTTTAAATCCTTATTTTCCAAACGCTTTAAATACAAAAATGTTCGCTGTTGGATTTGGAGCAAAATACCTCCAAGTAATTTTTTAAAATAAACTACTTCTTCTTTAAATTTATTTACAACAACATTATCTATGTTTTTAATAAATACAATATCAGCTTCAATTTCATTAAGATTTTCTAATAACGCGCCATGTCCTGAAGGTCTAAACACTAAATTTCCATCATCGTTTCTAAAAGGTTCATTTTGGTTTGTAACTGCAATAGTATCGGTAGAGTTTTTTTGATATGAAAACGAAATATTAAATGTTGTATTGGTTTTTTCTTCTACATCTTCTTCAATGAATTTAAATTCTTCATCAAATTTATGGTTGTGCTTTTCGGAAATTGTAAAAAGCAAATCGGCTTGGTTGTTCCCTGAAGCGTATAAGGCAGCTTCAAATAAATGCTCTTCAAAAGCAGTAGAAACATGTTTTTTATATCTATGAAAAGGCAATAATCCTTTCGGAAAAGAAGAAAAGTTTAATCGATCTTCGTTCAACATTGTTTTTATAAACTCAACGCACTTCTCGTTATAAGGCAAGTCGTTAAAATTTGGGATTTTCTTATGGGTTTTACGGACAACTTCTTCAAAAAAAGGGAGCTTTTCTAAACCTACTAAAAACAATGAAAGTTTTCTATCTTTATGCTTATTTATGTACGAATTAATACTTTCTTGTGAAGGATTATACGTTTTAATAAACAGAAACAGAAACTTGAACATTCGTGTTGCTGCGCCAGAAGCCGGTACAAATTTTACTATAGAAAGGTCGTCTCGTTTACTGTCAAAAAGAGCAACATACTTTTGGGTTTCCTCTGTATTTAAAGAAAGAATTCCTTTTCCTAGTGTTGCAGCACTTTCAAGATTTATAAAAGACACTCCTTTTTTAAAAAGGTCTATTTGAGTGTTTACTTTATCAAGTGTTAATCCTTTTTCTTCTATTTGTTGTATGTCTTTTTCTGAAAAATTCAAGGCTTATTTTTAATTAGTTTATCTATATGTTTTACTGCTTCTGCCAAGCGTTCTTTTTTATTTCCTTTAAGCAAAACATAAGGTCTGTTATATTTTTTTAATGCATCTTCAAAAGCTTTAAACATACGCTCACGCTCATTGGGTTTGTCTCGTAAATCGTCGGCTTCCCAAGGTGTATCAATATAGGTTAAAAAATATAAATCGTAAGTATTTTCTATGGCATATTTTTCTAATATTGGGTCGCAACTACCAACGTAATACGCTTCTGAATATACTTTGGTTTCCAACAAATCTGTATCGCATATTAATACCGAATTTGTTTTTTGAGCCAAATCATTTTCAAGTTTCATTTGTCCAATAGCAATGGGTAATAAATCTTCAGGTTCACAAGTCTTGCGCTCGTTATTCCATTTATCCTGAAGGTATCTACGTGCATATTCTCGTACCCAAATAGAATTGTAATGTCTTGCCAATTGCTCAGCAAGTGTTGTTTTGCCAGTAGATTCTGGACCAAATAAAACTACTTTTATACAGTTTGAAGGTTGTTGTTTAAGTTTTTCTTCCATTGTTTATATCCTAAATAGGCTAATATTAAAAATATGGAATACTGTATCCCTGTAAAACCATATCCTTTTACAAAATATAGCGGAATTGATGCAATATTTCCAATAATCCATAATGTCCAGTTTTCAATTTTCTTTAGTGCCATTAACCACATAGCAGCAAAAAATATTCCGGTTGTAAAAGTATCAATAAAAGGGGTTGCTTTTCTGAAATCTTCAAGTGACCCTGAAAAAATATTAGTGAAAGCAAAGTGAATACTTTCTGCGAAATTTAAATTGTTAGGCATTACGTTATAATGTCTATAAACTACAATAACAAATATTGAAGTAAATACAAAAATTCCTATTGCTTTTATCTTATCTAATCTATTTGTTCTTGAAATTTTAATGTGATTGTGCTTGTCATCAATTATTTTGCTCCACATATACCAACCATAAATACTCATAAGTGTAAAGTAAATATTGATAATTAAATCACCATATAAGTTCCATTGAGATAATAAATAAACATACAATCCTGTACTTATAATTCCTGTTGGATACACCAATATGTTTTCTCGTTTTGCAAAGAAGACACTCAATACCCCAAGAAATGCAGCAATAAATTCTAAAACAATATTAATAATTGGAGCTGATTTGTATGGCTCAAGAAAGAAGTCTATAATCTCTGTCATAATAATTTATTCATGCTTTTTGGTTATTAATGCTTCCTGCAAGGTTTTTAGAACCTTGTAGGTATATTTTTATTACTCAAATGTGACTTTATTTGATAACACCAGATTCTTTTGCTTATGACAAAAAAAAATATCTATGTCTCCAAATATCTTTAATATTTCTTCTCTTTTAACCTTTGTGATTTTTGTTGATAGTATTGCCTTATATGATGAAAATTCAAAATCTTTATAATCAATATTTAAATGATGCTTTGGGTTTAAATAGTCTTCATTCACAAGTTTTATTCTTTTAAAATGTTTTTCAAACAAACTTCCTGTCCTATTATTTTGTTTGTTAAATGCTTTTGCGTAAGCATTAAATAAATTTGAAAAACTTTGAGTAACAACTTCTGCTTCATCATCCATTCTTATAATTAAATGATAATGATTATCCATTAGGCAATATGCAAAAATAGAAATTTTAGTAACTAAATATTTAGATAAAAGTTTTAAAAAATACTTTTTGTTATCATCAGAAATAAAGATGCTTTCTCCATTAATTCCCCTATTGTAAATATGGTAATAATGGTTTTTCTCTAAAACTTCAAGTTTCATTTTTAAATATCTGTTTTATAAAATACCTACAAGGTTTTCAAAACCTTGCAGGATTCGCAAAATTTACTTTTGTAAATTATCAAAAAACAATTCGTCTTCTTCAAAGGCTGTTCCAATTACAACTAAATCTGCACCAGATTTGTACACATTATTTAATTGCTCTTTTGTTCGTATTCCTCCTCCAACAATTAACGGAATTTGAATTGCATTTTTCACTTCTGAAATCATTTTGATGTCAATAGGATGTGTTGCTCCACTTCCAGCTTCAAGATAAATTAATTTCATTCCTAATAACTCTCCGGCAATAGCTGTATCTACAACTAATTGAATATCATTGCGCAACATTGGTAGTGTTTGTGTGACTTTTTGAACTGATGTCTCCTTGCCATTTTCAATTAAAATATATCCTGTTGGAATCACTTCTAAATCTGTCTTTTTTAATTTTGAAACTGCCTTAACATGCTTACCTATTAAATACTCTGATTGTCGTCCAGAAATTAATGATAAAAACAAAATAGCATCTGCTTGTTCTGCAATTTGAGAAACATCTCCAGGGAATACAATAACTGGAAGATTTGTATACTTCTTTATTTCTGAAACCAATTTTTCAGTTTTATTATCTTCAACCATACTTCCACCAACAAAAATATGCGTAATGATAGAATTATTTACATTCTGAATAAAATCAGATATGCCTTCAGGCATCATTTTATCAGGATCTATTAAAACGGCAAGTAGTTTTTCTTTGTTTGAAGTTGAGGCCAATATGTCTTGATAAATTTTTCTCATTTAGGAAGTAACGTAGGCACAAGTAAATCCTTCAAACTCAAAATAATTAGCGGTAAAACGGTGTTTTATATTTTCATAATCTATCCAAGCCATTGTAAGTTGGTCTTCAAGAGTAAAAGGAATTACTAATGTATGCTGCTTAAAACTCAATCTAGGAACAGCAAATAATTTATATAATGATTCTTTGATACACCAAATTACGGTCAACTTCTTTATATATTCTATATCTTCAACTATTAAATATTGGCTTTCATAAGCTATAAATCTACTCGCTATTCTAACAATTTTATCACGTTGTTTTTCAATATCTATACCAATTTCAAAATCACTAATTATAATTGCTGAAAACATAAATGAATGTGTAATTGAAATATACTTTCCATCATTTAAATAGGGCTTCCCATTGTCATCATAATGTAACTCAACATCTGTATAACCAAACTCCTTTAATAAGAGGCGAACGCTTAAAAACCTACGTTGGTGCATCTCGCTTTTCATACTCAAAACACGTTCTAAACTTTTAGGTTTTAAATCAATGGATTCCATCAAATCCTTATACGATTCAGTAATCTTCCAGATTTTAACAGTAGTTTGTGAGTTATGACGAATTGTTTTATAAAGAGGCATTTATATATCTCGAAGTTATTGATTATCTTTGCATTCGCAAATTAATAATTACAAAGACAAATATACTAATATGAACACAAAAACAATTCCTCACGTTGCACATAAAGTGAAAGACTTATCGCTTGCAGATTGGGGACGTAAAGAAATAGAATTGGCAGAAGCAGAAATGCCTGGATTAATGAGTCTTCGTGACGAATACAAAGATTCACAACCCCTTAAAGGTGCTCGAATTGCTGGCTGTTTACACATGACGATTCAAACCGCTGTTTTAATTGAAACCTTGCAAGCCCTTGGTGCTGAAGTTACATGGAGTTCTTGTAACATTTTCTCTACTCAAGATCAGGCTGCTGCTGCAATTGCTGCTGCCGGAACTGCTGTGTACGCTTGGAAAGATATGACCGAAGAAGAGTTTGATTGGTGTATTGAACAAACCCTTTTCTTTGGTGAAGACCGGAAACCCTTAAATCTAATTCTTGATGATGGTGGCGATTTGACCAATATGGTGTTAGATAAATATCCGGAATTGGCTGAAGGTATTAATGGTTTAAGTGAAGAAACTACAACTGGAGTTCATCGTTTATACGACCGAATGAAAGCAGGAACACTACCAATGCCTGCAATAAATGTAAACGATTCGGTAACTAAAAGCAAGTTTGATAATAAATATGGTTGTCGCGAAAGTGCTGTAGATGCTATTCGTCGTGCAACAGACTTAATGCTTGCCGGAAGACGTGTAGTTGTTTGTGGTTATGGTGATGTTGGCAAAGGAACTGCGGCATCATTTAAGGGAGCTGGAAGTATTGTAACTGTAACTGAAATCGACCCGATTTGTGCTTTACAAGCTGCAATGGACGGTTTTGAAGTGAAGAAATTGGAAACAGTTATTGGCAATGCAGATATTATTATTACTACAACAGGAAATAAAGATATTGTTCAAGGGCGTCACTTTGAAGCATTAAAAGACAAAGCTATTGTTTGCAATATTGGTCATTTTGATAACGAAATTGACATGGCATGGTTAAACGATAATTATGGTCATACCAAAGACACCATCAAACCACAAGTAGATAAATATACTATAAACGGAAAAGACATTATTATTCTTGCTGAAGGTCGTTTAGTTAATCTCGGCTGTGCTACAGGACATCCAAGTTTTGTAATGAGTAACTCCTTTACCAACCAAACTTTAGCACAATTAGAACTTTGGAATAACAGAGATGCCTACAAAAACGAAGTGTATATGTTACCTAAACATCTCGATGAAAAAGTAGCAAAATTACACTTGGCAAAAATTGGAGTTGAGCTTACAGAACTTCGTGAAGACCAAGCCGATTATATTGGCGTAAAAGTTGAAGGACCATACAAGCCTGAGTACTATAGATATTAAAATCCCCACAAAGGTGGGAATCTCATAAATTGAAACTAAATTATAATATTTTTAACCCTTACAGAAATGTGAGGGTTTTCTTTTTTATAAATATATTAGGATTTTATTTAAGTTTTACTTAAATTTGTATAATGAATATAATTAGATTTCTATATGTCTTATCTATAAAAATGAGTGATGTTTTTGGCTCTATGTTTAGTTTTGGCAAATATTCATCAGAAGAATATATTTTCAAAGAAACTCTTCACAATCATATATTAAAGACAAATCCAGGGTGGAATAGTTATAAACTAACAAATATTTCAAGTAACAAATATTTATTCAGTAGAGTTGATTTAGTACGTGTAGAGGAAATTGATAGATTGAAATCTTATTATAATTTACAGCTTGAAAGAATTGAAAGAAGATTACTGAATAAATTTGAAAAATTCAAGACTCAAATTGCAGAAAGAGATGGAGAAGATTCAGAATTATTCAACT
>JADFSQ010000080.1 GCA_022560715.1 Bacteroidota bacterium | reverse complement strand
TTATCGGAACATTTCTCCAACCTAAAATTTTAAGTTCTTGTTCCTTTATATGTTTCTCAAAAACAGTCGTACAATAGTGTTGTTGATTTTCTTTTCGAGGTAAGAATACATTACTCACTGCATAATCTCCCACTTTCGGAAGTTTAAAATCACAATTATTCACAAAAAAATCATGAGGAATATCTATTAATATTCCTGCGCCATCTCCAGTTTTTCCATCTGAACTCACAGCACCACGATGTTCTAATTTTTCTAAAATTTCAAGTGCCTTATGTATAATATCGTTAGACTTTATTCCTTTTAAACTGCAAATAAATCCAGCACCACAATTTTCGTGTTCAAATTCGGGTAAATATAGTCCCTGTTTAATCAACATAATCAATATGTTTTAGTTTAAAAATTGATATATAAGCTAATATATGTAGTTGGTTTTGAATAATAACAATGGGCAATTCATTATTCCGATTTTAAAAATATTGTGCCTTATAAATAAACATTCAACATTTTCAATATGTAATTTTTATTAAATATGTAATTATAAAATATTAGATGAAATGTGATTTAATGTAAATTATATTTAATGAAAAGTAGTTTTTAGCGAATTAAAATCATTTAAATCTTCGAAATGATATAAATGTTTCAAGAATTAATTATCAAATTATAAAAATAAAACGTAGTAGAATTTCATACCATTAAAAAAATAGGGTATAAAATAACAAATTGATAAAAATGAAACATCAACCCCTATTTAATTAGGGGTTAAAATATTTTTTATATAGTTTTGGCGTTTAATTAATCAAAAAACAACAATTATGAAAAAAATTATTCTTACATTATTTATTATTAGTAGTATTAAAACAGTTGCACAAACGGCTTCAGATTCAATTCCTAAAGCATCTTCAAGTAGTATCGATATAGGCGTTGACATTCAATCACGTTATATATGGAGAGGTATTCAATTGGGTGGTAATAGCCCAAGTGCTCAGCCATATATTGAATTTTCAACAGGTAAGTTTGCTATTGGTGCTTGGGGAGCTTACAACTTAGGAGGTTTAAGTACTGGTAACGAAGCCGATTTATATGTTTCGTATTCAGTTAGTGATGCTTTTTCTTTAACCTTAACAGATTATTTCTTTCCTACAGATGGAAATTTTCAAGGCTATTTTCCTTATAACAAAGGACACATATTTGAAGCAATGGTTTCTTTTTCAGGAACAGATAAATTCCCTATTGGCATAAGCGTTGCCACTAATTTTGGCGGAGCTATAAAATATGATGATGGAGGTAAAGAAAAATCGGCTTACTCAACTTATGTTGAGGTTAATTATTCAAAAACAGTTGGTGAAGTAGAATACAGTTTGTTTGCAGGAGCCGTATTTGGAGATGATAACAGCTATTATTTAACCGATGGCTCTGGTTTAATCAATCTCGGTCTTTCTGTCGCTAAAGAAATAAAACTATCTGGTTCTTTTAGTTTACCTATAAATGCTGCATTAATACTCAATCCTGACGCAGAAAACATATACTTAACTTTTGGATTCTCACTTTAAAAACACAAATAATTATGAAAAAAATTGAAGCAATCATTAGAAAATCAAAATATCGTGCTGTAAAAGAAGCTCTTTATAATGTTGGAATTAACTTTTTTTCCTATTGGGACGTAACTGGAAAAGGGAACGAAAAAGAAGGACATGTTTACAGAGGCATCTCGTATAGTACGAGTGACATTCAACGACGAATCTTATCAATAGTTGTGAATGATGAATTTGAAGAAGCAACCATCAAAGCTATTTTAAATTCGGCAGCAACTGGTGAGGTAGGTGACGGAAAAATCTTTGTGTCGGACATACAAGAATGTTACAGAATACGAACAGGAGAAAAAGGTGGAGACACTTTAAAATAATCAATCAAATAAAAAATTAATCATGGAATTATTAACTACAAATAATGTATGGATGATGATCTGTACAGCACTCGTTTTCTTTATGCATTTAGGATTTTCCCTTTTGGAAATAGGCCTAACGAGACAAAAAAACACAATCAACATTTTATTCAAAAACATTTTTATCATTACCGTTGGACTACTCTTATACTGTTTAGTTGGATTTAATTTAATGTATCCAGGAGAGTTTAATGGGGTTTTAGGCTTTTCAGGATTTGGTTTAGATTCACCATTAACTGCCGAAGGTACTTTAGATTTGGCTTATAATGAAGGCTATACTTATTGGACAGATTTTCTTTTTCAGGGTATGTTTGCAGCAACTGCGGCAACAATTGTATCCGGAGCTGTAGCTGAACGTATTAAAATAGGATCGTTTATGATATTTACTATTATATATGTAGGTCTTATTTACCCAATTGCTGGTTCGTGGAAATGGGGAGGAGGATTTTTAGATCAATTAGGATTTTATGATTTTGCAGGCTCAACACTTGTACATTCCGTTGGCGGATGGGCAGCTTTAGTAGCAGTTTGGTTATTAGGCTCTCGAATTGGCAAATTTAAGAATGGAAAGCCACAAGCAATACCAGGGCATAGCATACCATTAGCAACTGCTGGTGTCCTTATTCTTTGGTTGGGATGGTTCGGGTTTAATGGTGGCTCCGTATTATCAGCAGAGCCAGGAGCAACATCATTAGTATTAGTAACAACTTGTTTGGCAGCTGCGGCTGGTGGTATAGTGTCGCTTATTGTATCATTTATAAGATATAAAAACCTTGATTTAACTATGTTTTTAAATGGAATATTAGGAGGATTGGTTGGCATTACTGCAGGAGCCGATCAAATGAGCCCAACAGATGCTATATTAATTGGAAGCATTGCTGGTGCAATTATAGTATTTGCTGTTGCTTTTATTGACAAATTAAGATTAGATGATCCTGTTGGAGCCATTGCAGTACACTTAATCTGTGGTATATGGGGAACTTTAGCCGTAGGTATATTTGGCGCATTAGCTGGTTGGGATCAATTTGTAAGTCAATTAATTGGTGTTGGGTCTTATGCCGCAATATGTGTTTCTTCAACATTTATCATTCTATTTATTTTGAAGAAAACTGTGGGCATACGAGTTTCCGAACGAGAAGAACTTGAAGGTCTTGATGTACATGAACATGGTATGAATGCGTATCCTGATTTTAGGTTGAATGAACATTAATAACTTGAGTTCGACCTAAGATTTAATTTACAGAATACAAAGAAAAGGTAAGATTTGAAATGTGAAATTTGAAGGAATATCTAGATATTTTAAAAATTTCACATAAAAAAGATTATTTTTCTTTGTATTTCCTTTGGATTTAGTGAATTTTTTCCAATTCTCGCCAAATTTCCTCAAATTAACCAGTTAGTCTTTCAAAAATCTAACTTCGAATTGAATAAAAATTCATCTAAACTGTTAACAAATATTAGGTCGAACTCAGGTTAATATTTAGTTTTTGTGTTAGTCAAAAAAAGCCTCGAAATTAATACTTCGAGGTTTTTTGGCACCAATCGTTGATAGTTAGCGAAATAGCAATTTTATATCATTTTATAAAAATAACTATATTTGAGTTATAATAATAGTATTATGGGAGCAATAGAATTAAGAAAAAAGTGGAAACAATCGATAGATACCGTTGATGAGCGTTTTTTACGAATGGTAGATGCACTTTATGAAGGGTATTTTAAAAAGGAGGTTGTTGCTTATCATCCAAATGGAACACCTATGTCTCGCCAAGAATATAAAAAAGCATTAGATACTGCTGAAACCCAAATAACAAAAGGAGATTATATTACTGCTATAGAATTCGAGGAAGAAGATAATTAAATGTCTCATAAAATTACTAAAGTTGTTTGGACTCGACAAGCAAGAGAATCTCTCAAATCCATTTTAGATTACCGTTATAAAGAAATTCCATCGGCTAGAAATAATTTTAAGCAGAATTCCTACTCGCATTGATGTTGCCAAATAAAGAACGTGTTACAATTTTTTCTAAAATTTGTATTTGCTCTTTATCTACCTCTTTAGCTTTTTCCAATTCCCGAATTTTTTTTAGTGCATACTGTTGTATGGTTAATAAAGGCAGTACAATCGATTCCCTAACTTCGATGGAGGCTCTTCCTGAAGGTTCATTCTCCATTAATTCTTTATATCCTGTTAGCTTTAAAAGCAATCTTTTAGTTAAAAGATATTCATTATATATAATATTCCAAAAATCACCAAATTCTTCATCTTCCGACATATATTGAGTTAGACTGAAAAATGATTTTGTTAAAGACATCATACTGTTTTCTAATAAGGTTTTGAAAAAAATCGAGTTATTATAAAGCTGTTCTACCTTATCAAATTCATTATTATCTTCATATTTTTTTAAGGCAGTACCAACACCAAAAAATCCAGGAACATTCTGCTTTAGCATACTCCATGAGCCAACAAATGGAATAGCTCTTAAATCGGAAAATATAAGTTTATCTGATTTTGACCGTTTTGACGGTCGGCTTCCAATATTTGCTTTAGCATAATATTTTAACGTACTCATACGCTCCAAATACGGAATGAACATAGCATGATTTTTAAAATTTTTATAAGCTCGATGACTTATTTCTGCCAGGTTATTCATAACAAGTTTGTCATCAGTTGACATTTCTGATTTATTGTTGCCAATACGATTGGAAATTCCGGAACTTATTAATTGCTCCAAATTATATTGTGAAGAATCTAAAGTTCCAAAATTAGAACTTATGGTTTGCCCTTGTATGGTAAGTTGCACTTCTTTATCTTCTATAGTTGGTCCTAATGATGCATAGAATTGATGTGTTTTTCCACCACCTCTTGCTGGTGGACCTCCACGTCCATCAAAAAATATGGCAACTATATTGTGTTTTCTTGAAACTTCTGTAAGGAGTTCTTTAGCCCTAAAGATTCCCCAATTTGCCATTAAGTAGCCACCATCTTTTGTGCCGTCAGAAAAGCCAAGCATTATGGTTTGTTTGTTTCCGCGTTGTTTTAAATATGTTCTGTAAGCAGAATTTGAATATAACTCTTCCATAACTTTAGGAGCATTCTCTAAATCGGTAATGGTTTCAAATAATGGAACAATATCCACAGTTAAACAATCTTTAAAAGCAACCAATCTAAGCATTGCAAACAATTGCATTACATTTAATGCTGTTTGGTTGTTACTTATAATATATCGATTTGAACCACGCTCGCCATTTTTTTCTTGAATGGTCTTAACTACTTTAATCGTCTCAAGAGTATTAGCTACAAGGTCTTCCTTAAATAAACTAATATCGATATCTCCTTTTACAGACGATAAGACTTTTATTTGTTCTTTTTCTGGTAACGAATTATATCCTTTTGGAAAAATTTTACTTCCAGATTTTATTAACGTATCAACCATATTTGAAAAAACCGTATGATGAATTCTACTATCTTGTCTTATATCCAAAGTCGCAAAATGATACCCGAAAAGATGCACCTTGTTTATTAAACTATCTACTTCCTGAAGGTATAAAGATTGATGGTCGTTAATGATAATTTCTCTTATATCTGAAAGTTCAGAAATTAAGACGTTAAGTTCAATCGCTTCTTTAGAATGCAGATTAATACTGCTTTTATAAAGTTTGGATTCTAAACTATTAATACGTTCTTCAACTCCTTTAAAAGTAAGTTTTCGTTTTAGAGACCTCAAATCGCGGTAGTAGTTCTTAAGTATCGTTTGTTTTAAACGTTGTGCAACTTTTAATGTAGTCTCTGGCGTTACAAAAGGATTACCATCCCGATCTCCTCCAGGCCAAAATCCAATATTTATTATTTCGTTTTGTATAACCTTATTATCAAAAATATTTTGTTGTATATAATCATAAATTTTACCAAAAGACTCATAAAATACATTCTCTAAATACCAAATTAAACTCACGGCTTCATCATAAGGTGTTGGCTTTTTATGTTTGAAAAAAGGGGTTTTTCCGAGTTGCGCAAATAAGATTCTAATTGTGTCCAAATCATTCTGCTTAATTGCCTCTGTTAAGTCTGTGATAATTCCCAAAACGGTACCTGGATAAAATTGAGTAGGATGTGCAGTTAATACAATTCTCACTTTAAATTCTTCCAAATAATGTTGTAATTCTTCTAATTTATTTTCAGAAACTGCTGTCTCTTTCAGACTTCGCAAGGTACCAATACCATCCATATTATTAATTATGGTGAATGCAGCATCTTCAATAGCATCAAACAATACAACCTGACGTTCTATATATTGTATGAATCTGAACAAAAGATTTATTTGGCTTTTTGTAGATCGTCTGGCCTGATATTTTTTAAAAAAAGTATCTACAATAGTCGTTGGGTCATCACCATTTTTAAATCCTTTTTTGCATGTTTCGTGAAATAAAGGCAATAGTACGCCTGTTTTGGTAATAGTATCAAAAGGCAAAGTCATAAAAATACTATTGTAAATGTTGTATTTAGACAAAACATTTTGTTTAAAACGAGCTAATTTTGGTTGAACAGACATTTTTTAATCAATTACATAGAACTCATAAAAGTACTAAAGCTCAGGCAAAGAGTTAATACAGCAAGATAATTTTTATGAATTTACCCTAATATAAGGTGTTGCATTATGGACTTCTGAAAAAAATGTCTAATAAAATAACAAGTCAGAAATTGTTTTCCTTATGAAATATAAATGATTCGGTCAAATATCGTTAATACCCAAGTTTCTATTTTATAATTTTAATATTATGTGTACTTTTGATTTTTGAAAAAAGAAGAGAAAATTTATGGCATATTTATTTACTTCAGAAAGTGTTTCTGAAGGACATCCGGATAAAGTAGCAGATCAGATTAGTGACGCTTTAGTCGATCATTTTTTGGCCTTCGATAAAGATTCTAAAGTAGCTTGTGAAACGCTTGTAACTACAGGACAGGTAATACTTGCTGGTGAGGTAAAATCCAGCACCTATTTAGATGTACAGAAAATTGCCAGAGATACCATTAATGCTATTGGCTATACCAAAAGCGAATATATGTTTGATGGTAATTCTTGTGGTGTATTTTCTGCAATTCATGAGCAGTCCGACGACATTAATCGTGGAGTTGACAGAGATAAAAAAGAGCAGCAGGTTGCCATTGGCCGTGCGTCCCTGGACAACGTTCAGTCCAGCTAATCTATTACCGGGTACAATTTTAAACGGCGCAGACTCCTGAAAACCAGTCGGCCTGAAACCAGCCTGATAACTTACTGCTAACTCCACCAGGACAAAGGGTAAAGCCTGGGCGTTATCCAGGTAAAAAGTGTAATTTTCACCGGTTTTTTGCAGTCCGGCAATCGCTCTGACTGTGGAATTATTGCTGGCAGTACCGGCCAGTAACGCGCTGGCTCTGCTCCAGATTGCGATCAACGCCGGGAGATCACTGATGTTCAAGGCGCCGTTATGGTCCAGGTCCAGCCCCATCAACTCAAGCTGGGTCGGCGGACCGCTGATTCCGGCGATCAGGCGGGCCAAGCGCAATATATCCGAGATATTTACCGGCAACTGGCTCAGGCTTCCCTTGCCCTCGCGGGGAGCAACGGTTACCCTCGGCGGGGTCAGGGTATCTCCGCGGCCCAGTCCGTCAAGCGCGGTGGCAAAATAGCTGAATATCGTACCCAGAGCCTGCCCGGCCAGCTCAATGCGCCACTCCAGAGTTGTCCGGGCCGGGGAATAGCTGCTGTCCAGACTGATGCTTAAAGAATCGCCG
>JADFSQ010000079.1 GCA_022560715.1 Bacteroidota bacterium | reverse complement strand
CTTTGCATACTATTTTTAAAAATAGTTCCCAATCACTTGCTTTAGATGTGAAAGTCTTTTTATAAAACCCCGAATTATGTTCATTTAATCTCTCTTCAAAGTCAACAGTTTCACCAATATAAAATTGATTCAAAGTATCAGAAAAAAGTATATAAACATTATTCTCAACCATAATTTAAAGAACTTTCTCACTCTTGCTCTAACCTCCCGATAGCTATCGGGATGAGCTAAGGAGGACTGTTTTCCGCTTTAGCGAGCGCAAATATAATTTATTTTTAAATGAGAACAACTATTTTATTTAAAAAAATTAATCAAAAATAGCTTTATAAATATCGTTCCCATTTGCAAAAAGCACTAATGCAATTAATAATAAGAAACCTGTTATTTGTGCATATTCTAAAAACTTGTCGCTTGGCTTTCTTCCAGAAACCATTTCGTATAGTAAAAACATGACATGACCTCCGTCAAGAGCTGGTATTGGTAATAGATTTAAAACACCTAACATAATAGATAAAAAAGCTGTAAGCATCCAAAATGCTTGCCAATTCCATGTAGAAGGGAACATATTACCTATAGCCGCAAAACCACCTATTTGAGAAGCGCCTTTTTTAGTAAAAATATACTTAAATTGTGCTAAGTAATCTTTTATTGACCAATATCCTAACGCAATACCTTCACTTATACTTTCGGTAAAAGAATAATTTTTATGGTTTAGCTTTACGAAATCTACATCTGATGTTGAAGTAATGATACCTATAATGTTATCTTCTTTTGGGATTATTGTTATTTCTTTTTCAATACCATTTCTTAGTATTTTCAAAGAAATACTTTCAGATGTTTTATTTTTAATCCCTTTAGTTAAGTCAGATAAAAATCTAATAGCTACTCCATCTATTGAAATTATTTTATCACTCGTTAATAATCCTGCTCTTGATGCAGGAGAATCCGAAATTATGGAATCCAATTTCAAAGGGTATCTTGGTGTCATTGCTGGAAAATCCCCAGCCTCGAAGAGCTGAGGTCCAATATCTTCAGGCAAATGTAATCTTTCAACAGTTCCATCAAAATGTTCAACAGTTACTTGATTGATTTCTCTAAGTAATAAATGGATGTTAAGTTCTAACACATTTTCAAAAGGCTTTCCGTTTACCGAAACGATTTTATCGCCGTCTTCAAAGCCGTATTTTTTTAAAGTATTGGTAACGCTAAAACCATATTTTATATCATCTTTATTTGCGTAATTGGTTCCCCAAACAAATAGAATCATAATATATAATACGAACGCCAAAATAAAATTAACCGTCACTCCTCCAAGCATTATAATTAAACGTTGCCAAACAGGTTTAGAACGAAATTCCCAAGGTTGAGGCGGTTTTGCCATTTGCTCGGTGTCCATGCTTTCATCAATCATTCCGGCAATTTTCACATAACCCCCTAATGGCAACCAACCTATACCATATTCAGTGTCTCCAATTTTCTTTTTGAATAGGGAAAATTTTATATCAAAAAACAAATAGAATTTTTCTACACGAGTTTTAAATAGTTTAGCAGGAATGTAATGTCCAAATTCATGCAAAACAACTAAAATGGAGAGACTCAACAATAATTGAGCGGCTTTTATAAAAAACTCAGTCATATGGTATAAAAATTATATTTAATAAGCGCACAAAAGTAAGGTTTTATAATTACTTTAAAAAAGATAATTATTCATTACATTATATTTAACAACTATTTATGAAATTGAAAAAGTTAAGATGAGTTCATTGAAAAATTCTTTAGAACAATATTTCATTGTATTTTTGTGTCACTTTAATACAAATCCATATTAAATGCTGTCTTTTTTAAAAAAACTGAAGGTTTTAGCAATAACTATTTTTATACTGTCTGCAATTATCATTTCGATTATCTACAATATTTTAAACGTACAGAAGCCTTTGCCAATATACCAACCCTCTCAAGTTAATGCCGAAATGGTTGATAGCACAATTCAGTATCAAAAAAAATATCATAAAATTGCTGATTTTAGTCTTATTAATCAAAACGGAAAAACGATAACTCAAGAGGATTACAAAGGCAAAATTTATGTGGCCGATTTCTTTTTTACAACCTGTCAAACTATTTGCCCGATTATGACAGACAATATGTTTGAAATTCAAAAAATAATTATCTCTGATGATGAAGTCATGCTGCTTTCGCATACTGTAACTCCCGAAATTGATACCGTTGCACAGCTAAAACGTTATGCTGTTGAAAAAGGTATCATTGATTCTAAATGGAATTTGGTAACTGGTGACAAAAAACAAATTTATGAGTTAGCCAGAAAATCCTACCTCGCTGTAAAAGATAATGGAGATGGAGGTCCTTTTGATATGATACATACCGAAAATTTCGTGCTTATTGATAAAGAACGCCAAATACGAGGGTTTTATGATGGCACAGATTCTGAAGAAATTGAACGATTATTAGACGATATAAAAATTTTAAAAGCATCGTATAAAGACTAATCTTTTTATTACATTTGCTTCTTTATAATGAATCTAAATAAGAATGAATTTCACTATTGCCGATTTAAAAAAAGGAGAGAAAGGTATCATTACTGATATTTCTTCGGATGCTATTCCGTTAAAATTATTAGAAATGGGTTGCCTGCCGGGAAATACTGTAGAGCTAATACAAGTAGCTCCTTTTTCAGACCCAATGTATCTTAATATAAACGGTTGTCATCTCGCAATTAGAAAAGAAACTGCAGCGTTAATTGTAATTGAAAAAACATTAAATGAGTAAACAAATTAATGTTGCACTAATTGGAAATCCAAATACTGGCAAAACTTCAGTCTTTAATGCGCTCACAGGTTTAAATCAAAAAGTGGGGAATTACCCCGGAATTACTGTCGAAAAAAAAGAAGGCATCTGTAAACTTCCTCGAGGCGTTAAAGCGCATATTTTAGATTTACCCGGTACTTATAGTCTAAATGCTTCTTCTATAGATGAGAATCTTGTTATTGAGTTGCTCTTAAATAAAAATGACAAAGATTTTCCTGATGTTGCTGTTCTGATAAGTGATGTAGAAAATTTAAAACGAAACCTTCTTCTTTTTACCCAAATAAAAGATTTGAAAATTCCTACAATCTTGGTCATTAATATGTCTGATAGAATGGCGCGAAAAGGAATTACTTTAAACATTCCGCTTTTAGAACAACACTTAAATACCAACATTGCATTAATTAGTACTCGTAAAAATATAGGCATTCGACACTTAAAAGATTTAATAAACAATTATAAAAACTTATCTCTCGTACCTTGTTTAGACACCTCAACTATCGATGAAGATTACTTTAAAAGATTAAAAAAAGCCTTCCCAAATCAAGACCTTTATAAACTTTGGCTTGTCATTACTCAAGATGTAAATTTCGGAAAAATGACTCGACAGGAATTAGATATTTCTGAATTCAAAACAAAGTCAGATTCCGAACTAAAACGTCTTCAACTAAAAGAAACTATAAAACGCTATCAATTTATTAACAATCTTTTAAAAGAAGGGCAAACTATAGATGCTTCAAAAGCTACAGGATTAAGAGAAAAATTCGATCGCATTCTTACTCACAAAGTTTGGGGTTATCTTATTTTTTTCGTCATATTGCTTACCATATTTCAGGCTATTTACGATTGGGCAATTGTGCCAATGGATTTTATTGATACTTCGTTTGCTTCGCTTTCAGATTGGGTTAAAACAACTCTTCCGCCAGGCATTTTTACCAATCTGTTAGCCGAAGGTATTATAGCGGGCATTGGTGGCGTGGTTATTTTTATACCTCAAATTGCATTTTTGTTTTTATTTATTTCTGTGCTTGAAGAAAGTGGCTATATGAGTCGCGTCGTTTTTTTAATGGATCGGGTTATGCGTCGTTTTGGATTAAGTGGTAAAAGTGTCGTTCCGTTAATTGCTGGAACAGCATGTGCCATTCCTGCAATTATGTCTACACGAAATATTGAAAACTGGAAAGAGCGTTTAATTACCATTTTAGTAACGCCATTTACAACCTGTTCTGCAAGACTTCCTGTATATTTAATTATTATTGCGCTTGTAATTCCTGAAGGTCGCTTTTTAGGTTTAAGTTATCAAGCACTAATATTAATGCTACTCTATCTTATTGGATTCGGGATGGCGGTGTTTTCGGCATATATTTTAGACAAAATCTTAAAAACTAATCACAAAACATTTTTTGTTATCGAAATGCCGAGTTATAAAATTCCGCTTTTAAAAAATGTAGTCATTACTGTCATTGAAAAAACCAAAACCTTTGTATTTGAAGCAGGAAAAATAATTTTAGCAATCTCCATCATTTTATGGGTTTTAGCTTCTTATGGTCCAGGAAAACAATTTAATAATGCTGAAACTATTATTAGTGCAGAATACCAAAACTTAAATGACATGGAATTAGAAGATAAAATTGCAGCACATAAATTAGAATATTCTTATATAGGAATTATAGGAAAAACCATTGAACCAGCCATAAAGCCTTTAGGTTACGACTGGAAAATTGGCATAGCTTTAGTCACGTCTTTCGCAGCAAGAGAAGTATTTATTGGCACACTTGCAACTATATATAGTGTGGGAAGTGCCGATGGAAAACAAGTGGATACGATAAAAAATAAAATGGCTGCTGAAGTCTATTCTGACGGAACTAAAGTTTTTACTTTAGCGTCAGGAATTTCGTTATTGCTGTTTTACGCCTTTGCCATGCAGTGTATGAGTACATTGGCTATTGTAAAACGCGAAACCAATACCTGGAAATGGCCGTTAAGTCAATTATTTGGTATGTCAAGTATTGCTTATATTGTAGCTTTAATAGCTTTTCAGTTGTTGAAATAAAAAGATATTTAAATCGACTAATAAAAAATGAACGACAATCTTCAAACTATATTAGTGATAATTACAGTTGGCTTTGCTGCTTGGTTTTTAGTGAAAAAATTCTTGTGGAATCCAAAAAAGAAGAAGAACTCTTGTGATAAAGATGATTGCGGTTGTCATTAAACAAATTTAGTTTATTGTTGAAAGCAGTTAATTTTCTTATTATTAAAACAATCTCCAAACTTGTGCCACTAAAAATGTAATAACTACTCCCATAATTACTGGTAATACAGATGCTACAGTTGTCCATTTTACACTATTAGTTTCTTTGTAAATAGTATAAATAGTTGTACTGCATGGATTGTGTAACAAACTGAATAACATTAAATTAACTGCGGTTAGTAAGGTCCAGCCACCTGCTTTTAAAATATCTCCCGTTGCATTTGCCGAATCCAATTCAAACATTACTCCTGCACCTTCACCTCCTGGAATTCCACTTGCCATAACTGTTAACATTAAAATAGTTGGAATCACAATTTCATTTGCCGGAATAGCAACAATATATGCCAGTAAAATAACACCGTTCATTCCTAAAAGAAAACCAAAACCATCCAAAGAATTAATCGTTAGAGTAGCTATGCTTTCGTTCCCTATATAAATATTTGAAATCAGCCAAATAACAGCTCCTGCCGGTGCTGCAAAAAGTATAGCCCGCCATAAAACAATTATAGTTCTATCGATTAAAGAGGTATAAACAGTTTTCCAAAACCGTGGTGGACGATATGGTGGTAACTCTAAATTAAACGTGGAAACTTCTCCTTTTAAAACTGTTTTTGTTAATGCCCAAGACGTAAAAAACATGAAAAATATTCCTAAAATTGCAATTCCAATAACTGCTGATAACGATGCAATTGCAGAAAAAGAAGCTGGAACTACAGCTCCAATAAAAATAGTAGCAATTAAAATTTGCGTTGGCCAACGACCATTACATAAAGAAAAATTATTAGTGATAATTGCGATTAATCGTTCTCTTGGGCTGTCAATTATTCGAGTTGCTACCACTCCAGCGGCATTACACCCGAAACCCATACTCATAGTTAACGCTTGTTTACCATGTGCTCCGGATTTTTTAAACATATAATCCAAATTAAATGCAACTCTAGGCAAATAACCAAAATCTTCGAGAAGTGTAAACATTGGAAAGAATATTGCCATTGGTGGTAACATTACAGCAATTACCCAGGCTACTGCTAAATATACTCCATCGATTAAAAAACCGTCTAACCACAATGGCATTCCTATACTTGAAGCTAAACCTTTTAGTGCTGGATGCATATTATCTAACAATAAATTCGCCAACATTGCCGAAGGGTAATTAGCTCCTATAATAGTAAGCCAAAGAATCACGCCTAAAATCATAAACATGATTGGGAAACCCCAAGTTTTACTGGTTACAATTTTATCTATTTTAGTATCTAATCGAAACCGTTTTTTTTCATTATCAATACTTACAGACCCATTTGCAATTTCAGAAGCATCAGCATAGATTCCTTCAGCAAGACCATCATGAAAATCGTCACCAATTTTCCAGCGTAAATCGCTTGATAAAGCTATTATATTGTCTATAGTATTTTTATTAACCATTTTGCTTTACTGTTATTTATCCTAATTTTATTTTTTTATAATGTGTGTTCGACAGATTGTTAGATATCTAAAAACAAGTCTTTTGTCTTTAAGTATAAGCGGTCTTTTCTATTTAAACTAACTCTCCCGTTTTTAAGGCTTCAATAATTTGAGTGTCGCCTTCTAATAATCTGAAAGCTATCCATCTGCTATTTGGTATAGATGGGAATTGCTTTTTAATTTCAGTACTTAACGTTTTTACAGCGTTTTCAATATTTTCAGGTACATTTTTAATTTGATGTGGCTTACAAATTATTTTTCCTGTGGCAACTTCATTTATGGTTTGAATTAAATCAGGTATTCCTTCACTAAACCGTGCGCTTGTTGGTACTACAGGAATACCTAAATCTCTGGCTAAAGTTCTTACATCAATCTTGATATTGCTTCGTTTAGCCTCATCCATTAAATTCAAGCACAAAACCACTTTATCCGTTATTTCTAAAATTTGTAAAACCAAATTGAGATTTCGCTCCAGTCTACTAGCGTCTACAACAATAACTGTAACATCTGGTTTCCCAAAAAGAATAAAGTTTCGTGCAACTTCCTCGTCTTGCGAAGTGGAAAGTAAAGAATAGGTTCCAGGTAAATCTATGAGTTTAAATTTTTGAGCATTATACTCGAAAGCACCTTCGGCTCTTACTACTGTTTTTCCTGGCCAATTCCCTGTATGCTGTCGCAACCCTGTCAATGCGTTAAAAACAGTACTCTTACCTGTATTTGGATTTCCAGCCAATGCCACAACAAAATCGAAGTTTTTGGTATTCACTCCTAATTTCTTTAAGCCTTCTGCATTAAAATGAGAGCAAGTTTCACAAGCACTGCTAACTTTGTTTTCCATAATCTTAATCTTTCTTAATAAGTATTTTTGATGCTTGGTCTTTTCGCAAAGCAATAGAAGTTCCTTTAACCAAATAGGCTATTGGGTTTTTCATTGGGCTTATTAAATCTATACTTATTTTAGTTCCTTTTACAAAGCCTAAATCTAATAATCGCCTTCTATTATCTCCTCTGCTTTCTTTTGATATTCCTAAAATACGAGCTGTTTCATTTTCTTTAAGACTTGATAATCTCACCATATTTTCTTCAACTATTTCATCTTTTTTGACTACTCCTTCTTTCTTCAATGCCAGTTCTGTGAGGATATTATTTATTACCGTTATTCGATCCTTGGGATATTGTTCATCAGGCAAAATGATTGATGCATTTTGGTATGTGTTCTTAGAAT
>JADFSQ010000078.1 GCA_022560715.1 Bacteroidota bacterium | reverse complement strand
AAGAAGATGTAGCTAATGCAATGAAAAATACTGTGCCAGCAAAACGTTTTGCAAAACCTGAAGAAACAGCAAATGCTATCACGTTTTTAGCGAGCGAATCTGCAAGTTATATTAACGGAATTAATCTTCCAGTTGATGGTGGACGAACAAAATCTTTGTAAAACCCATCCTAACCTTCACAAAGGGAAGGAATAAATTGAATGAATTTATATTATCTTTACTACCAAATATGAATTTTAAAAAATAAAAGTATAATAATAACTCAAATTCCCGCTTTGAGTTTCTCCCTTTTGGGGAGATTAAGAAGGGTTAATACAATGAGCAATTTAGTTTCTCACTTAAATTTTAAAGCTTGGATTGACGAAAACCGTCATTTATTAAAGCCACCTGTTGGAAATAAAGTGGTTTGGGAAAATGGTGATTATATCGTGATGGTTGTTGGTGGACCAAACAGCAGAAAGGATTATCATTATAATGAAACACCAGAATTTTTCTATCAAGTAGAAGGAAATATGATACTGAAAATTATGAATAATGGCAAACCTGAAGATGTTCATATTAATGAAGGCGATATTTATTTATTACCTCCAAAAGTGCCACATTCGCCACAACGCAGTGCCAATACTATTGGTTTGGTAATTGAATATCCTCGCCCTGAAGGTATGATGGATGCTTTAGAATGGTATTGCGAAAATTGTAATACACAATTGTACCGGGAAGAATTTGCATTAGATAATATTGAAACTGATATGCCTGGAATTTTTGATGCCTATTACAACGATAAAGAAAAATGTACCTGCTCTAATTGTGGTAAAGTGATGCAGCCACCTGAAAAAATAAAATAACTGTCATGCAGAGCCCAGTCGAAGCATCTCTACTTGAGATTCTTCTTTTAGTTCGGAATGAAAAATAAAATATTAACTAACTTGAAACAGATTCCCACTTTCGTGGGAAGTAAACATGAAACGTAAACTACGCATAAACGGTCACTCCCATTTATTACCTTATCCAGAGGAAATTCCAAAATTCATGAAAGAAAAGGAAATTTTTTGGGTCGATAAGGATCGTAAATTTATGCTCCAAAAAGACTGGAAACGTCCTGTTACCGATTCAAGTTTTTTCTTAGACGAAAAATTGAAATGGATGGAGCGTTACAATATAGACCATGCTGTCGTTTTAAACCTATCTCAACTCTATGGTAATGGCTTACGTGTTGAAGAAATGAAGCAAGCCTTACGCTTTCAAAACGATTTTAATGCTAAAGTACAACATGACAATCCGAATAAATTTACCTGTGGTTTTGTAGTCCATCCAGGTTTTATGAGAGGTGCACTTTGGGAAATTGAACGTTGTGTTGAAGAACTTGGTATGCAACTTTTATGTTTACCAACCCATTATATGGATACTATAGGAACTTGGCGTTGTATTTTTGATGAAGAAAACGAACCTATTTTTGAGTTGGCAAGTAAGTATAATTTGGCTGTAGAAATTCATCCTTATGATGGTGAAAAATTTATAAAATTAGAAAATACATCCTGGCGTTTTCATCTTATATGGATGTTGGCACAATGTGCAGATGCTTATCATTTTTTAACTCTGAATGGCTACCAAGAGAAATTTCCGAATATGAGAACTTGTTTTGCTCATGGTGGACAATTAGCACAAATAAATCTCGGTCGTCGTATTCAGGGATTTGATGGCAGACCCGATTTGTTTGAAGGGCAACACCACCCAAGAAAAGCAGTTGGTCATAAAAATATTTTCTTCGACACTTTGGTACATGATACTGGTTCTTTAAAATTATTGGTCGAAAATCAAGGGTCTAAACAAGTACTTATGGGATTGGATGACCCTTATCCTTTGGGAGAAATGGAAAGTGATGCACAATCTTCTTATCCTGGAAAAATATTAGATCTCGCTATGGAGCGTGATATTATAGACCAAAATGACTATGATGCTATTTGGGAGGATAATGTGATACAGTGGTTATGTGGAGATGATGAGACTGCAAAACAGAAATTAATTTCACGAATTCAAGGGACTTAAGTCCCTTGGGAAACAAACATCATAGTGCAATTTATACCAAAAAAATTATACGATTATGTTGTAGCTCATACTCAAGACGAACCCAAATTATTAAAACAACTTAACCGAGAAACCTATCAAAAAATAATGCAGCCACGTATGTTAAGTGGTCACTTTCAAGGGAGGGTTTTGAGTATGATTTCTAAATTAGTAAACCCGAAAAATATTCTTGAAATTGGGACTTACACTGGCTATTCTGCTTTGTGTTTGGCTGAAGGTATGCAAAGCGATGGCAAATTACATACTATAGATATTGACGAAGAATTATACGATTTACAGCGCAAATATTTTGACAAGTCTGAGTTTGGACACCAAATTTACCAACATTTAGGAAATGCTTTAGAGATTATCCCGAAATTAAATATAACCTTTGACCTCGTCTTTATTGATGCAGATAAAGAAAATTATTCAAACTACTTTAATTGTGTGATAGACCAATTAAATTCTGGAGGTGTTATCCTTTCTGACAATGTGCTTTGGAGTGGTAAAGTAATTGAAGCCTTACAACCTGATGATACTGCTACAAAAGCGTTAATTGAATACAATACACTACTTAAAAATGATAAAAGAATTGAAACTGTATTGTTACCAATTCGAGACGGATTAACGATTAGCAGGAAGAAATAATACTTTTCTAAGTAAAGTAAAAAATCTTAATTCAGATAATCTTTGTTATGGATTCCTGCCTTGCACCTCCGCTAAAGCTTCAGCGGCACGCAGACGCAGAAATGACAATCATAACTTACGCCTTACCGAACCTGTAAAATCTTCAAACTTATCTTTTACTTTATTTATTTCTTCTTTGATGTTTTTGGTAACATCTGTATCAATGCCATGTTTTTCGGCACTTTTGGTAATTTCGTGTTTAATATCGTTGGTAGCATTTTTAAGTGTACGCATCCCTTTTCCTAACCCACGAGCTATTTCAGGAATTTTATCGGCACCAAAAACCATAACAACGATAAAAAGTATAACCGTTATTTCGGCACCACTAATAAATAAAAATGTTGCTTGTATCACAATGCAAATATAGTGAAGTCATTTGAAGTTTTTATTAGAAATGAAAAAACCGACTTAAAAAAGTCGGTTTTAAATATTTTTCTGTTTAACACTAGTCTTTAATCTTATTTTTAAACGCATCAAATAAACTTTCCTGTTCCTCTTTTGGCCAAGAATTGTTTGATGTATCTATATCTGCAGTTTCCAAATCTGGGTCTATTATAATTCCAACAATTTCTTTATCGGAAGCTATAGCCTTGCTTACCTCATTATCATTTAAACGCCATATCTGTGCTGGGTAAGTTATTTTATCCTTTGTACCATCAGCATAAGTATATTCTACAATTAATGGCATTACAAGACCGCCTGGTTTTGTGAAAGTAACTTGATAAAAATACTTTGGTTCTTTAATATTTTTACGTTCTTCATCAGTAAAGTTATCCATTAAGTATTCTTTTAATGTTGGAGCATTTTCTAACAATGTACCATCTTTTATATCTTCAGTAAAGTCATCACTTCCTTCTTCAACCATAAAAACCAAAGGAGGTAAATCATCTACTGTTATTCCATAGCGGCTTGCTAATTTTTCTGCCTCTTCTTTTGGCATATTAGTTACTCGATACTTCTTAACTTCTTTAATGCCTATATCCACATAATCCGTAGTATAAAACCATCCTCTCCAAAACCAATCTAAATCGAATGCTGAAGCATCTTCCATAGTCCTAAAAAAATCTTCGGGTGTTGGGTGTTTAAACATCCAGCGGTGGGTATATTCTCTAAATGCATAATCAAATAACTCTCGCCCCATTATGGTTTCTCGCAAAATGTTTAATGCGGTCGCTGGCTTTCCATAAGCGTTATTTCCAAATTGATGCACATTTAATCCTTTGGTCATTATTGGCGAAATATAATCTTGATCGCCACCCATATAAGGTACGATTTTCGCTGCTGGGCCACGCCGAGAAGGATATGCGTCTTGTCCAGCCGATAAAGCATCCGGATACCATTTTCCGAAATCTTGTTCGGCAACATATTGTAAAAAGGTGTTTAATCCTTCGTCCATCCAAGTCCATTGACGTTCGTCGCTATTTACTATCATAGGGAAAAAATTATGACCAACTTCATGGATAATTACACTCATCATTCCAAATTTTGTTCTATCGCTATAGTTTCCTTCGGCATCAGGACGACCGTAATTCCAGCAAATCATAGGATATTCCATACCTTGCTGTTTAGCATGAACCGAAATCGCTTTGTGATACGGATAATCGAATGTCATCCTAGAGTAGGATTTTAATGTACTCGCAACAGTTTTTGTGGACCATTCTTCCCAAAGCGGATTCCCTTCTTTAGAATATAACGACACTGCCATAACATCTTTTCCACCAATTTTTACTGTCATCATATCCCATATATACCGTCTTGATGTTGCGAAACCAAAATCGCGAACATTTTCAGCATATAATTTCCATGTTTTTGTTTTATCAGATTTTATTTTTATTGCTGCTTCAGATTCAGCTTGAGTAACAATGATAACGGGTACATTATAAGACTTTTTTGCTTTAGCATAACGTTTCAACATTTCTTTGGAAAACACTTCTGTTCGGTTCATAAGTTTTCCTGTAGCATCTAAAATATGATCGGCAGGAACGGTAATATTAACTTCAAAATTTCCAAATGGTAAAGCAAATTCATCACGCCCCCAAAACTGAGAATTTTGCCAGCCTTCTACATCATTATAAACAGCCATTCTAGGATAAAACTGTGCTATTACATAATTTCTATTGTCATCTTCAGGAAAATATTCGTATCCTGAACGACCTCTTCCATCAACGTGATCGTTAATATTATACCACCATCTTATATTGAACGAAAATTGGTCGCCTGTGTGCATAGGAGCAGGCAATTCAATTCGCATCATTGTTCTATTAATCATATATTGTAAGGGTTTCCCATTTATATCTGAAACCTCTTCAATTCTAAAGCCTCCATCAAAACGATCCTTTAAATATGAAGACGTAAAGGTAGATGCACGTTGTACTCCAGAAAAGCCACTGCCACTAATTAATGGCGATTTAGAATCTTTTGCTCTCACATTTTGGTCCAACTGAACCCAAAGATATTTTAATTCGTCTGGCGAATTATTTGTATATGTAATCGTTTCGAAACCTGATAGTTTAGCATTTTTGTCATCTAATTCTATGTCCATTTTATAATCGGCTTGTTGCTGATAATAAGCTGGTCCTGGCGCTCCGGATCCTGTTCTGAACATATTAGGCGTAGAAAATTCGTCGTATAGTTGTTTAAACTTGTTTTGATTGGTGTGCCCTGGTTTACGTTCTGGTTGTTCTTGCTCTTGTGCAAAAACTCCTATCGAAACAAATAGTGCTGAAAGGAAATAATACTTAAATTTTATCATTGTTAATTTTTGTTAAAACTAATCGTGAAAATAGCACATATTAAGAAGTTATAATTTTTTTTAATTAAAGTTTAACACTCCCATATCATTTTGGGAAATTAGAATAAAACTTTTGTTTTTAGAATTGATTTTTGTTCTTACAATATTTTGTTGCTCATCGTACAAATCAAACAATATTTGATTGGTAATTTCAAAGGATTTTATAACTGAAATATTCTTTATTTCCAGATAACAATAAATGATATCATCTTCATATTCCTTTCCTATAAAAACAAGGGTTTGTATGCTGTCATTGATTTTAATTTTAATTTTTTCTTGTAAATACCTTTCAATATAAAAATCTATTTGTATTTCTTCTTTTGAAGTATCGAGCGTTATACCTTCATCATATCGCTGACGGATTAGCTCTTCAAAATCATCAATAAAAATTCTACTAATAATTTGAACCGTTTGCTTTTCTTTTATATACTCAACTTGAGTTACCGAAACATAAAATTTATGAGCTGTTGAATAAGCCAATAATGGTAGCAATAAGATTAATAGAACAAATTTAAAAGTCTTCATTAGTAAATTTTAGTTTGTAAATGTACTATTTGTTTCAAAAAACATTCCAAAAAAATAATTTAATCTTCTTTTGTTTCAAGATTTTTTTTATAGTCTAAATATTTTTCTTTTAAATATTCAAAAACTTCAATGTCACTTTTCCCTTTACATCGTTCATTGAAATTTTCATCTTCAGAGCAAAAATAAAAAAACTCCAGTTGTAATGTTTTTTCTAAAGGATAAGCACTAAAAAAATCTTCGGATAATCTTACTTTAATGCTATACATTAACTTTTCTTCGGTTTCTAACTTAACTCTTAACTTTAGCATTTTTGTTCTTCCTGTAATTCTATTTAGGATTTTATAAAAATTGATATTTACCAAACTTCCATCCAAAACACTTACAAATTTACCTGCATCTGCTTCATAAACACGTCTTTCACTTTGCGTTTTTGGCTTTCCTGTATAACCTGGAATGCCAACATCGTAAAAATCTATTGGTCGTTTGGCGTCCGTATTATTAATATCAAACAATAAATCTCCCGTAAGTACTTTACCTACTACAACTTCGTCCAACTCAATAACATTTTGGGTTAAATAAACAACAAGAGTTTTAGTTTCTATAATTTCTTCGGAAATTTTTAAAGCTTCTAATTTATATTGAATGGATGAAAATACTATTGTATCGTTTAGTTTTGCATAGATTTTAAAACCTCCTTGCTTATTGGTAGTTGTAAATTTTTGTGAGGTTTTATTGATTACATGAATACCTTCAATATCAGCTTTAGCATTAATAAGTCCATTAATTTCAACCGTTTGTGACACTAAAATATTGATAAAAAAAAGAGCGCAAATTAAAATTGTAAACTTTATCTTAATTTTTTTCACTCTTAACTTTTTGAAATTCTATACTTTTATCAATCAAGAATTCCAAAAATTGTAATTCGTTCCCTTCTTCCAATAAGTCTTTGTCAAACCCGTTGTCCTCAACAAAATATACAAACTCGCTGGCACTTTCTTTTGTAATATTAAGATTTCTGATTAAATAGGATAAGGAATATTTATCGGTTAAATATTGGTAAGAATCATAAGCATTAGAGTCGTCCTTCGGTTTTGATTTAAAAATTGGTTTTAATATAAGCCCAATTATGGCAACAACATCTGCTCCATTATAATAATAACCTTCTTCCATTGCCATATTAACAACTTCAGATTTATAATCGTCTGAAAATTCGTATTCGTCACTATTTTTTATTCCAAAATAAAGTGCATCTAAATCTGGATTAAATGTTTTTATGCTTTTTACATCCACAGTAAGATTACCAGAAAGTCCATAAGGCAAAATAATGACTTCATCGAGTTTGTTTATTCTTTCAACCAAAAAGACAGTCATTATTTTTGAAGACATGATAGCTTCGTTAATTACAATAACAAATTTTTCGAATTGTAAAGCAGAGACTTCCACTCTATCATTAAGAGCTACTTCTATAGAAAATTGTCCTTCAATATCAGTTATAGTTCCTTTATTTGAAGATGTGTTGTAGATTGTAACACCTTCGACATCAACATTATCAACAATAATTTTGCCAAATACTTCGATGCGGTTAGTATCTTGAGAAAATGCTAAAGAGCCAATTATAAATATGGTGAATAATATGTAGTAGTTTTTTTGCATTGGTTAAAGAAAGTAATTTCTTGTCTTAATAAAGTGTAAAACTC
>JADFSQ010000077.1:7385-7811 GCA_022560715.1 Bacteroidota bacterium | reverse complement strand
TAATATAATGTCTATGTCATGAATCAATAAATCCAGCACAACAGGAACAGCTGTACCACGCGGATTAAATTCTGAAAGGCGATGCGTTTCAATAAACATTGGTGTATTAATCATTTCTTTTACAGCAATAAAAGCAGGATTAAAACGCTCTACATGCCCAACTTGTCCTTTTACATTGTTTGAAGCTAATAAAGTTCTAATTTCTTCGGCTTCTTCAACAGTATTTGTTATGGGCTTTTCTAAAAAAATATGTTTCCCTTTAGCAATAGCTAATTTTGCACAATCGTAATGCGATAAAGTTGGCGTAACGATATCCACCATATCAACAGCATCAATTAATTTTTCGACTGAATTGAAATATTTGTATCCAAATTCGGCTTCCACTTTTTTGGCATTGGTTTCATTTGGATCATAAAAACCAACAAG
>JADFSQ010000077.1:0-7375 GCA_022560715.1 Bacteroidota bacterium | reverse complement strand
GATTAATAAGTCTTAAATGAATTTTTCCGAGATGACCAGCACCAAGTACTCCAGCTTTTAGCATCGTTTATGGTTTTTAGCAAAAATAGGATTTTATGCAGTTAATAAATGATGTAATTGAATTTTTTTAAGTAAAAACCAATTCCATTTTTATATTACTACGCTTATATGGACTATTGTTTTCTACAGGAATTTCTACAAATCCGTACTTTCTATAGATATAAATAGCATTTTCTAATATGGTGTTAGAATAGAGCATAAGTGCTTTAAAATGATTTTGATTACTAAAATCGATACAATGTTGCATAAGTAATTGACCGATTTTCAACCCTCTGTAATTTGGAGAAACAGCCATTTTTGTGAACTCAAAAACGGTTTTGTCTTGTGTAGGCATAAGTGCTACAGTACCAACAATAACATCTTCAAATTTTGCGAAAAAAATAAATCCTCCTTTGTTTATTATATAGTTTTGAGGTTTACTTAATACTTCCTTGTCGTAAGGTTCAACATAAAAAAAGCTGTCTAACCATTCAATATTCAAGCTATAGAAGTCTTTAGCATATTTTTCTTCAAACGAAATAATTTTAATTTCCATACTAACATCCAAAATTTTATGCTACTCGTATATATTGCAAGTTTCAGTTATTTAATGAATAATAGTTGTTAAATTACAATTAATTAACTTTGAACTTAATTATAAACAATTAATAATTTTAATTAAAGAATAACGTTTAATTAAAGAATAACGTTTAACAAAAACCCGATTTACAATTATGGAAAACAAGTCTGAAAGTAACAATAGAAGTTTAAAAGTGATTTTAGGTATTTTAGCCTTATTATTAGTAGCCACAGCATTTTACACTTATACACTTTATACAGATAGTGCAGCTAGAAAAAATGAGCTTGTAGTAGAAAAAGATAAATTCATAAAAGAATTAAATGTTATGACAGAACAATATGATATTGCCATAGGTGATAATGAAGCTGCAAACGCAAAATTAGTAGAAGCAAGAGATCGTATTCAGGGTTTGATGGATTCTTTAAAAGTATCTGATAATAATGTTAAAAGTTTGTTTAGATATAAAAATAGATTTTTTGCATTGAAGGAAGAAATGGATGTCCTTTTAGCTGAAAATGATTCTTTAAAAGTTGAGAATGCTTTATTGGCAATAGTTTTAGATAGTACGCAATTACAATTAAGTGAAAGCACAGTTTTTAACGATTCTCTATTGGCTCAAAACACAGAATTAGCTGATATTGTTGAAAATGCAGCTGTATTATCGACTGCAGGTTTAAAAGGGTTTGGTGTTATTGTGCGTAGTTCGGGTAAACTGATACCTACTGAAAGAGCTCGTAGAGCAGATAAAATAAGAGTATGCTTTACAGTTACTAAAAATGTTTTAGTATTATCTGGTGATAAAGAGTTTTTTGTACAAGTATTAGACCCAAACAATAATGTGTTAGGGTTGAACCAAGAAATTCAGTTTGAAGAAAAAGTGTTGAATTACAGCTTAATAAGCAAATTTAATTATGAGTCTAAAAATTTAGATATTTGTGAGTTTATTGACGCAAGAGGTGATGGAAAATTTGCTAAAGGACGTTATGTAATCAATATTTTTGACGAAAATAATTTGGTTTCTACTTCCGAGTTTACTTTACAATAAATTGTACCATATTTATATTTAGCCTCAAGATTTATCTTGGGGCTTTTTTATATAGATATTCCGTTTATAATTACAGTGTCAATATGGTTATTGCCAAAAGCATAAGGTAAATAATTATAACTTGGTACTTCTTTTGTAATAATAAGATTTGCCTTTTTTCCTTTAGTAATACTTCCGTACATATCACTAATTCCCATGGCATAAGCACCATTAATTGTTGCTGCATTTATGGCTTCAGCAGGAGTCATTTTCATTTTTATACAAGCTGTGCTTATCACAAAATTCATATTGCCACTTGGTGTAGAACCGGGATTATAATCTGTTGCCAAAGCTAAAGGCAATCCTGCATCTATAAGTTGTCTTGCAGGTGTATAAGGAATACTCAAAAAATAAGAACAGGAGGGAAGCGCAACAGGCATTGTAATACTGTTTTTTAAAGCTTCTATATCTTCAATTTTAAGTTCTTCAAGATGATCTACAGAAAGTGCATCGTGTTTTACGCCGAGTGCAACACCACCAAATGCATTAAATTGGTTGACATGAATTTTTGGAATGAAACCCTGTTTTTTTCCTGCTGAAATAATTTTATCAGTATCATCTATCGAAAAGTAGCCTTTTTCACAAAATACGTCTATATATTCGGCGAGTTCTTCTTTTGCAACTTTCGGAAGCATTTCATTAATCACTAAATCTATAAAACCATCTTTGTTATTTTTGAAAGTATCAGGAATGGCATGAGCCGCGAGAAGTGTCGCTTTTACTTTTATTGGAAAATCTTGTTTAATACGCTTAATAACTCGAAGCATTTTGAGTTCTGCTTCAACAGTTAAACCATAGCCAGATTTAATTTCGATGGCTCCTGTACCGAGCTGCATAACCTCTTTAACACGTTTTACAGATTGCTTGTAAAGATCGTCTTCGCTTGTGTTTTGAAGCATTTTAGCCGAATTTAAAATGCCTCCACCACGATTTGCAATTTCCTTATAACTCAATCCGTTTATGCGATCAACAAATTCTTGTTCACGATTTCCTGCATAAACAATATGAGTATGAGAATCGCACCAAGTAGGAAGCACTAGTTTTCCACTTGCATCGATAGTTTTATCTGCTGAAATGCCAGTACTATCATTCATCTTTCCAAAGGCGATAATGATATCATCATCAATTAAAATGTAAGCGTTTTTAATAGTAGGAAGCTCTTTCATTTGTATTCCGGAAACTTTAGAAACAGGAGTATCTCTTACTTGTAATAATTCTTTAATGTTGGTAATTAAAACAGACATGAGTGCAAAATAAACTATTGAAATTAATTCGTTACGTCAAAAATAAAAAAATTATAGCATTCTAAATTTCTTTAATTAACTTATCTTGTAAAAGATTTTTGCCTCAGAAGACTAAATATGATGTAATGAATCCTAATTATACTTTTTTAAATTCGTTTGTTGATTTATCTGAAGAGACTTTTAATAAACTAGATAAACTTTCTACATTTAAACGAATAAAAGCAAATACTACTATCACTAAAACTGGTGACACGCCTACAAAGTATTATCTTTTAGTATCTGGTTTAATGAGAGCGTATTTTAATTCTGAAAATGGTAAAGAATACAATAAAAATATTTTCTCTCCTATTAGTTTCGTG
Source organism: Bacteroidota bacterium (assembly GCA_022560715.1). GTDB lineage: Bacteria > Bacteroidota > Bacteroidia > Flavobacteriales > Flavobacteriaceae > PRS1. The sequence goes on along the minus strand of JADFSQ010000077.1, from coordinate 4,069 downwards.
GCATCATTTACGGCTTTAATAAATAAAAAACCTTCGAAGTTAACTTATGAAACTCTTACCGATTGTAAAGTTTATGAATTTAATTATGCTGAAATGATGAATTTATGCAAAACCGATTTAAGTGTTTGTTTAGTGTATTCTAAAATTTTAGAACAGGTTTTTATTGGTTATGAAAAGCGCAATCTTGAGCTTTTGACTTTAAATGCAACACAGCGATATTTAAAATTAAGAACGCAAATTCCAAATATAGACGATTTAATACCACAATATCAAATCGCTTCTTATTTAAGTATTACCCCTATACAATTGAGTAGAATACGGAAAAACCTGAATTAATTTCTTGTATTTTAACATATGTTAAGATATAAAATAGTTAGTTGTAATACATTTGGCACATCATAACAATTTTTCCCTAACGATTATTAGCTAACTAACAACCAAAAAAGCAGATGTTTTTACATCTGCTTTTTTTATGCAATTAAGTTAAATATGTTTTACTCTTTCACGAATTTGAAAGTGGTATTATAATCATCAAATCGTATAATATATATACCTGTATGAAGTTGTGAAACATCTAATGCTTCATTAATATTCAAAGACTTTTCTATTATTTTTTTTCCTAAAATATCGAAAACAGAGACTTTAAAATTATCATTAAACGATCCTTTAAAAAAAAGCTTATCAGAAGTTGGGTTGGGATAAATACTTATTTTATTAAGAGAGTTGTCATTAAGACTTAATGTAATTAACTTGTTTTCAAACCAACTCAATTCAGGATCCCCATAATTTACCGAGGCAATATCTAAATCGCCATCTCCATCAAAATCTGCAACGGTGAATCCATATGTTTGCTTTTGATCACTAAAAAGGCTAATTGTAGCTTCGGAAAAGTAAGTTCCTGCTCCAGTACTTTCGAACCAAATAATATCATCTGGATCACCAGTAGTGCCATTAGATACTATTATATCGGTATAACCATCATTATTTAAATCTCTAACCATAACAACTGCAGGTTTGTTTATTGAAGTAGGTATAATGGTTTTTGTGTATGTACCATCACCTTCCTTTTTAAACCAGGCAATCTCATTACCAGTAGGAGTAGCTGTACCAACGAAATCAGACTTAATAATATCTAAACTGCCATTATCATCAATATCTGCAAAAGCAACAACAAATAAAAAGTTATTTCCACTATCAACTTGATTTGTGTCTTTAACCCATGATACAGTACTTGTGCCACTTTCTATAAATTGGTTATAGTACACTTCAATAGTACCTGCACCTGTGTAACCTATAACAATATCCAAATCTGTATCACCATCAAAATCAGCAATACTTACTGCTCCTGGTTGACTAGTTCCACTTTCAATTGTTTGTTCGCTTCCAAAATTCCCTGCTCCATCACCAGCATACCAAACCACTTTATTAGCATTATATCCTACAGCTATAATATCTAAATTGCCATCATTATTAATATCGGCAGTGAGAACTTGACCTACTCCGTCGAGAGTTCCAATAAGCGTTTCAGAACCAAAACCGCCACTTCCATTATTAGCAAACCAAACTATTTTGTCATTTCCAAAACCTGTGGCAATAATATCATTACCATTAATTCCATCCAGATTTGCAATATGTATACCCTCAACATTAACTAACGCCGAAGACAAATTTGTTTGTTTTGTGAAATTACCACTTCCATCATTTTTATACCATTCTACAGTATTCCCAACATCAGTACCTATTACAATATCAATAAATGTGTTGCCATTTAAATCACCAGAATCTATACTATAAGGATTAGCACCAGTAGAGGCATTAATAGTTTGCTCTGTTCCAAAAGTAGTTTGAGAATAAGCAGTTATTACTATAGACAAGCTTAAAAAACAAGTAAGTAAAGTTCTTTTCATTTTAAATAGATTTAGTCAATAAAATTAATAAATTATTTTATACTTCCAACCATGTTTTCAGGTTTTACCCAATTATCGTAATCTTCAGCAGTAACATAGCCTAAATTAATGGCTTCTTCTTTTAAAGTGGTCCCGTTTTTATGCGCCTTATTTGCAATTTCGGCAGCTTTATAATAGCCAATTTTTGTATTTAAAGCAGTTACGAGCATTAATGAGTTGTTTAATAATTGTTTAATTACTTCATGATTTGGTTCAATACCTTTAGCACAATTAATATCAAAACTCATACAAGCATCGCCTAGGAGTTGCGCCGATTGAATTATGTTGGCAGCCATCATAGGCTTAAAAACGTTTAACTCATAATGTCCTTGCATACCTCCAACCGCAATAGCAACATCGTTACCTATTACTTGCGCACAAACCATTGTTAAAGCTTCACATTGAGTAGGATTTACTTTTCCCGGCATAATAGAACTTCCAGGTTCGTTGGCAGGAATACTAATTTCTCCAATACCACTTCTTGGTCCGGAAGCCATCATACGTATATCGTTTGCTATTTTATTTAATGAAACTGCTAATTGTTTTAAAGCACCATGTGTTTCTACAATAGCATCGTGGGCAGCAAGTGCTTCAAATTTATTCTTTGCTGAAACAAAAGGTAAGCCTGTAAACTCAGCAATAAATTCAGAAACACGTTTGGAATATCCTTTTGGTGTATTAAGTCCTGTGCCAACTGCTGTTCCACCAAGTGCTAATTCGCTTAAATGCGGTAATGTGTTTTCTAAAGCTGTTAATCCATGATCTAATTGTGATACATAACCCGAAAATTCCTGTCCAAGTGTTAATGGCGTGGCATCCATTAAATGCGTACGACCAATTTTTACAACATCTTTAAAAGCTTCGGATTTTTGTTTTAAGGTATCTCGTAACTGTACAACTCCAGGAATTGTAATTTCTACAACTTTTTTATAAGCAGCAATATGCATTCCTGTTGGAAACGTATCGTTAGACGATTGCGATTTATTTACATCGTCGTTGGGTTGAATCGTTTTTTCGCCTTCGCCAATGGTCTTTCCAGCAATTTGATGCGCTCTGTTAGCTATCACTTCATTCACATTCATATTACTTTGTGTACCCGAACCCGTTTGCCAAATTACCAATGGAAATTGATTATCATGTTTACCATCTAATATCTCGTCACAAACTTGTGATATAAGGTTACGTTTTTCTATTGGTAAGACATTTAGTTCGCAGTTGGTATAAGCAGCAGCTTTTTTAAGATATGCAAAACCATAAATAATTTCCAAAGGCATGGATGCAGTTGCACCAATTTTAAAATTATGTCGAGAACGTTCTGTTTGTGCTCCCCAAAGTTTATCGGCAGGGACTTTAACGTCTCCCATTGTATCTTTTTCTATTCTGTAGCTCATTTTATGGAATTGTTTATAATTACAAATTTAAGCTTTTTGATAATTATTTTTAATTGAGTATCGATTTTATTTATTATATCTTTTTAACAAATGTAATTTCTTAATATTGAATTATTTACTAAAAATTTACTAATTTGTACGCTTGAATAAAATTTTCAATTGATAATTTCTGCATTTTTATACGATTTAAACGGATTTCAATAATAAAAAAAATTATGGCAACAATTAGATTAGGAGACGAAGCCCCAAACTTTACTGCTATGTCAACTGAAGGGGAAATTAATTTTCATGATTGGTTGGGAAATAGTTGGGGAATATTATTTTCTCACCCTGCTGATTACACACCAGTTTGTACTACAGAATTAGGAACTGTTGCAAAAATTAAATCTGAATTTGATAAGCGAAATGTAAAAGTAGTAGCTTTAAGTGTCGATGGTATAGATTCTCATAATGGATGGATTAACGACATTAACGAAACACAAAACACAATAGTGAATTTTCCAATCATTGCAGATGAAGACAGGAAAGTATCAATACTTTATGATATGATTCATCCAAATGCAGATAGTCAATTAACTGTGAGATCAGTATTTATTATCGATCCAGACAAGATTGTAAAATTAATGATAACGTATCCTGCTTCTACAGGAAGAAATTTTGATGAAATACTTCGTGTTATTGATTCACTTCAATTAACAGCGTATCATAAAGTAGCGACACCAGCAAACTGGA
>JADFSQ010000076.1 GCA_022560715.1 Bacteroidota bacterium | reverse complement strand
ACATTGAACAAAGATCAAAATGTCTTAAGGGAGAAGCACTATTAATAAGTGCAAATGAATTAATTAGTTGGGTTGGTTTTTGGGTCATAATTTAGTTTGGTTCATAATTTAGTATTAACTATTATTACAAAATAAACCATAAGTAAAGGTTATCACAAATAAAAATGTTAAAGGGCAAAAATATTCGTTAAAACGGTAAAAATCAACATTTTATCGATAAATTTTACATTTAAACGATACGATATGAAAATATTAACCATAGTCAGACATGGAAAATCATCATGGAACCATGATGTAAGTGATTTGGACAGACCTTTAAAAAAGCGTGGTATTGCTGATGTTATAACGGTTTCCAGAGAATATATGGTTAGAGGTTTAGTACCGGAAGTTGTATTTTCTAGTCCTGCTAAAAGAGCTTTTGATACCTGTAATATTTTTTTAAACAGGAAGGAATTTTCTTATATTAAAGTGAATGTTTTCCCACAATTATATGATTTTGCCGGTAATAATCTTATTAATTTTATTAAATCTTTAGACGATAAGTATCAACATGTTATGATTTTTGGGCATAATTATGCTATGACGAATTTTGTAAATACTTATGGCGATGTGTTTATTGATAATTTACCTACAAGCGGTTTAGCTGTTTTTGAATTTGATATTGAACATTGGAAGGATTTAAAACCTGGAAAAACGATTACACTTTTACTTCCTAAAGATTTACGTTAAAAGTTTAAAATACATTTTCACAATTACACCTCGGTTTTGGGAAGTCGAATTCGTAGCTAACAAATAGTTCATGTGAGCCTGATGTATAAGTATTTAATGCAGAAGTATTGAATTCATAAGAATAACCAAATTTAAAATTATCGCTCACATCCAGACTCATTAATGCTCCAAAAGATTCGGTAACTCTATATGCTACGCCTAACCATAATTTGTTGTTAAGTAAAAAATTTGCTGTAAGATCGACTGATACAGGTGCACCATTGGTGTATTTAACTAAAAAAGTAGGTTTAAATTTAAGACGCGGATTCATTTTATACATATACCCTCCAATTAAATAAGAACTCACTCTATCGATTGCTACATATTCAATATCAGTCGGATTTAAAATCTGGAAAAATAATACAATTACTATTACCAAAAAATTTACAAAATTAAAATCGATATAAAATCTTAATTAGATGATACTATTGTTTGTAGATTACTGCTTTAATAGAATATATTTGTACAGAATTAATTAAAATTTGATGACTAAATCAATTCAATTAAACAATTATTTAAATAGAGAGATAAGCTGGTTACAGTTTAATGCTCGTGTATTGCAAGAGGCTGAAGATGAATCTGTACCTTTAATTGAACGATTACGGTTTTTGGGAATATTTTCTAATAATTTAGATGAGTTTTTTAAAGTAAGATACGCTACTGTAAAGCGTATTCAACAAGCCGGAAAAGAAGGGAAGAGTCAATTAGGTGGTATAAAAGCTTCCGAATTACTCGAAGTTATTACTAAAATTGTCATCGAACAACAAAGTGAAAGTTTAAAAATTCTTGATGGTATTAAAGTCAAATTAAAAGAAAAGAATATTTTTATTATTGATGAATCAGAGATTACAAATAGTCAAAGTACTTATCTGAAAGAATATTTCTATCAATATGTTAGTCCTGCTTTAGTTACCATTATATTAAGCGATGATGTAGATCTTCGGCTATTAAAGGATAGTGCTTCTTATCTCGCAGTTAAAATGACGATTGAAAATGGCGATAATCAATATGCTTTAATGGAAATTCCCCGAACAATAGATAGATTTGTTGTACTACCAAACGAAAAAGGTAAAGATTATATTATAATGCTTGATGATCTTCTGCGTTATTTTATGCATGATATTTTTAGCATTTTCGATTACCATTCCATCTCAGCACACATGATTAAAATGACCAGAGATGGCGAATTAGATTTTGATAGTGATTTAAGCACAAGTTTTTTAAAGAAAATTTCTGATAGTGTCAAACACAGGCAAATTGGTGCACCTTTACGTTTAGTGTATGACAAAACCATAGCCGAAGACACCTTAACATATATTATGTCTAAAATGGGAATTGACTATACAGATAGCCTAATTCCCGGAGGTCGTTATCATAACAGAAGAGATTATATGAAGTTTCCAAGTTTAGGAGGACAAGATTTGTTGTATCCTAAAATTAACCCTTTGCCAATTACTGGCTTGAGTTTGCAAAGCAGTATTTTTCAAGCCATTTCAAAAAAGGATTATTTATTGTATGTGCCTTATCATAACTTTTCTTATATCGTAAAGTTTTTAAGAGAAGCAGCTATAGATCCAAAGGTCAAGACTATAAAAATTACAATTTACAGATTGGCAAAAATATCTCATGTGGTAAGTTCCTTAATGAATGCTGCTAAAAACGGAAAAAAAGTAACAGTGTCTATAGAACTGCAAGCACGATTTGATGAAGAAGCAAATATAAATTACGCTGAACAAATGGAAGAAGAAGGCATCAACTTGCTTTTCGGGGTAAAAGGATTAAAAGTGCATAGTAAAATGTGTGTTATAGAACGAACTGAAGGTGGAAAATTAAAACGTTATGGTTTTGTAAGTACTGGTAATTTTAATGAATCTACTGCTAGAATTTATACCGATTATACCTTATTTACTTCAGATCAAAGGATTTTGAAAGATGTTAATAAAGTATTCGATTTCTTCAATACAAACTATAAAATATTCAGGTATAAACATCTAATAACATCACCGCATTATACACTATCCACTTTATTTAAGCTAATAGATACCGAAATTGAAAATGTAAAATTAGGAAAACAAGCATATATTAAGCTTAAAATGAATAGTATTTCCAATTATAAAATGATTGACAAACTATATGGAGCCAGTAATGCAGGGGTGAACATACAAATGATAGTTCGGGGAATTTGCTGTTTAATTCCTGGAATACCAAAGATGAGTGAGAATATTGAAGTGATTAGTATTGTAGATCGATTTTTAGAGCACACACGTCTTTTTATTTTCGCTAACGATGATGAACCGAAAGTATTTATATCTTCTGCCGATTTAATGACACGTAATATTGATAATAGAGTAGAAGTAACCTGTCCTATTTATGATAGTGATATTAAGCAAGAGCTGATTGATACTTTTGAAATTTGTTGGAACGATAATGTAAAAGCACGAATTATAAATAAAGATCAAAATAATCAGTATAAAAGAAACAACCTTTTAAAAGTACAATCTCAACTTGAAACCTATAATTATTACTTGAATAAATTGGAGAATTAAATGCTGTCAATAAAAAAATATGCTGCCATAGATATTGGTTCTAATGCTGTTAGGCTTTTAATTTCAAATATTATTGAAGAAAAAGGGAAACCAGTTAGATTTAAAAAAAGTTCTTTGGTACGTGTCCCAATTCGGCTTGGTGCTGATGTGTTCTTAAAAAACACAATATCTTCTAAAAATATAGGAAGACTTCAAGACACAATACTTGCTTTTAAGTTATTAATGAAATCGCATAATGTAGTTCGTTATAAAGCTTGTGCAACTTCAGCAATGCGAGAAGCAAATAACCAAAAAGAAGTTGTTAATGCTATTTATAAAGTATCTAAAATTGAAATAGATATTATTAATGGTGAAGAAGAAGCAACTATCATAGCAGCAACAGATTTGCGTGAGTTTATTGAAAAAGGAAAAACCTATTTATATGTAGATGTTGGTGGTGGAAGTACAGAGTTTACAGTAATCGATAATGGTGTACAAAAAGCTTCTAAATCGTTTAAAATCGGGACTGTTAGATTGTTAAATAATTTAGTCAAGAATAACATTTGGGTAGAGTTAGAGCAATGGATTAAAGGTAATATTAAAGCATACGAAAAAATTGAAGTTATCGGTTCTGGCGGAAACATAAACAAGATATTCAAGATGTCCGATAAAGCCTTTGGCGAACCTTTAACATATTTTTATTTAAGCTCTTTATACCATAAGCTGGGTTCATATACTTACGAAGAGCGAATTACAGAAATGGATCTAAATCAAGATAGAGCAGATGTTATTATTCCTGCTACACGTATTTATCTTTCTGCAATGAAATGGAGTGGCGCCAAGCATTTGTATGTGCCTAAAATTGGTTTGTCCGACGGAATTATTAAAAGTATCTACAACAATACTGTTTCAAGTAAAACATTGTAATAACCTGAGTTCGACCTAAGATTTAATTTACAGAATACAAAGAAAAGGTAAGATTTGAAATGTGAAATTTGAAAGAATATCTAGATATTTTAAAAATTTCACATAAAAAAGATTATTTTTCTTTGGATTTCCTTTGGATTTAGTGAATTTTCCCCAATTCTCGCCAAATTTCCTCAAATTAACCAGTTAGTCTTTCAAAAATCTAACTTCGAATTGAATAAAAATTCATCTAAACTGTAAACAAATATTAGGTCGAACTCAGGTTAATAAGTTATTTATATACTCAAATCATTTGGTTTGTGTATATCTTTTTAAGAAGTAACATCTCATCTACCAAAAACTACAATTCGGTAAACTTAAATTTTGTAAGCTTAAATTTTGATTGACTTTTGACCCATCAAAACAAAACAGATGATAAAAGTTAGCAATCTTTCAAAATCTTTCGACAGTATTCAAGCAGTAAATAACATTAGTTTTTCAATTACAAAAGGCGAAATATTTGGGCTTTTAGGACCAAATGGAGCTGGGAAATCTACAACTATTAATATGATGAGTACTATTTTGAAAAGCGATGAAGGCAAAATTCATATTGATGGAAATGATATAAAGCAAAACCCAAAAATTTGTAAGCAACTTATTGGAGTCGTGCCTCAAGAAATATCATTGTATGACGATTTTTCAGCCTACGACAATTTGATGTTTTGGGGAAGTTTATATAAAGTTCCTACTAAAGAATTGAAACAAAAAATTGAAGATATTTTAAAGCTTATTGGTTTATCAGACAGGAAGAATGACTTGATCAAAACATATTCTGGCGGAATGAAACGTCGCATAAACATTGCTGCTGCATTGCTACACAATCCGCAAATTCTATTTTTGGACGAACCAACAGTTGGTGTTGATCCTCAAAGTAGAAATAAAATCTTCGAAATTATTGAAACCTTAAATCAACAAGGAAAAACGATTATTTACACCACACATTATATGGAAGAAGTTGAACGTTTATGCAATAAAATAGCCATAATGGATTCAGGAAAAATTATAGCACAAGGGACACAAACAGAACTACAAGAGCAAAGCAATGTAAAAGAAGCCATAGAAATTACGTTTCAATCAGTTTCAGTAAATCAAATAGAGCAATTGCAAAATCAATTTCAATTAAAAATCACTCAAAGCGAACAGAAAATCGCAATTCAATGCAATGTTAAAAAAGACCTATCAACTATTATTTCGGTCTGTAATAACAACAATCTTAAAATTGAGGACATTGAGCTTAAAAAAGTAAATCTGGAAGCAATTTTTTTAAGCTTAACAGGAAAACAGTTAAGAGACTGATGCCTAACCTTTAATTTATAGAGTTATAACCCACAACTAAACAAATCAACAACTAAACAGTTATGATACTTACAATTTTTAAGAAAGATTTAAAGCTATTCTTTTCAGACAAGAGAGCAGTTTTGCTTACCTTTTTAATGCCAATATTATTAATCTCCTTGTTTGCATTTGCATTTGGCGGAATCGGAAGCGGGAGTAGAAAAGCGAAACCTATAAAATTATGGGTTGTAGATATTGATAAATCTATAGATTCAAAAAGCGTTATAGCAAGTTTGGATTCTGTAAGCGGATTAACATTAGTTCCAAAAAAAATTGATGAAGCTACAAGTTTAGTAAGAAAAGGAAAAAGTGTTGCTTTATTAATTTTTGAAAAAGGCTTTCAAGACTCTATAAATGCTGGAAACAGTTTGCCTATGGAATTAAAATACGATGCTGCTCGTGAGATGGAAATGGGAATGTTACAATCTGTTTTAATACAAAATTTAATGAGTACAGTTGGTAAAAAAACAATCGAATCTAAAATGAATAGCTATTTCGATGAAAATTTTACTGGCATGCCTTCTGTAATGAAAGAGAAAATTTTTAATGACATGAATTCCGGTAATAGCAATGTGAGTTTAAAAATGACACCAATAATAAAAGAGAACTCAAAAAAAGGAAACTTGGGATTAATTCAAGCTGTTGCTGGTACTGCAATAATGATGTTATTGTTTAGTATTGCTGCAATTGGTGGTGGACTGCTTGACGAAAAAGAAGCAGGAACTTTGAAACGTTTATTATTTTCACCACTCAAACCAACCGACATTTTATTCGGCAAAATGGGTACTGCATTAGTATTGGCAATTTTACAATTGGTTGTCATGTTTGTGTTCTCATGGTTAGTATTTGGATTACCAATATTTATTGACATTACATCATTAATATTAATGATTTTAACAACTGCTTTTGCTGTTTCAAGTTTTGGAATATTTTTAGTTGCCATTGCTAAAACACGTCAGCAATTACAAGGCTTAAGCACAATTATTATTTTAACAATGTCAGCAATAGGAGGCAGTATGATTCCTCTTTTTGTAATGCCAACAATTATGCAAAAAATTGCAGTTGTAAGTATAAACTATTGGGGAATTCAAGGGTTTTATGATATTTTTTGGAGAAACTTGCCGTTAACCGAGATACTTCCAAAAATGGGTATTTTAGTAGGAATTGGCTTGGTAATGACTATAATTTCTGTGAATATGTTTAAAAAGAATGTGATGGAACAATGGAAAGACATACCTGGATATGAAGGCTATTACGAAGCTAGTAGCATTGGTGGGATTCGTTCAAAACGAAGACTTATAATTCGTAGTGATGGCAAAAAGATAACGTTAAAAAGGAAGAAATTAAAATTTCATTTGCAACGGTATTTGGGTGTTAAGATATATAAGAATGGAATACCTAAAAATTTTAAAGTTCATAGATTAGTTGCATTAACATTTATTCCCAACCCAGAAAACAAACCACAAATAAACCACCTTAACGGTATCAAGATTGATAATGGAGTGGATAATTTAGAATGGGTAACCCAATCCGAGAATATGCTTCATGCTTATAAAACAGGATTAAAGAAACCTAAAAAGGGCTATACAATTGGGGAAGAAGGTCGTGCCAATATGAGCAGGGCACAAAAGGAAAGTTATAAAAATGGGCGTATTGTCTGGCATAAAGGCAAAACAATAAAACCAATTACTCACGGAACTCAATCAGGATATATCAGAAAATGCAAATGTGATAAATGCGCACAAGCTAATGCTAACTATGTTAGAGAATGGCGACGAAAGTTTAAGCTAAAAACTAAAAGCAAATGAAATACACACCTACCCTCAGCGAATATATAATTTCGAGAAAAACGTATCTAATTAAAGCGCAAAAGTCAAAAAACAACTCTTGGCGAATACAGCATTCTATTGATGTAGAAAAGTATAATGAATTTTGCAATTCTCAACCAAAGCTAGGTGATTTTGTCGCCTGTAATAAAAAGGGAGAGTTGGTTAAGGAACCTCTTAAATGGGGTTCATGGACATATGGTACGCTAAATTTATCTGCCTTGACTTATGCTGAATGTACTGAATACCAAAACGCCCTGGATCGTGTTCTGTGGACTGAGTGGGAGGTAAACGGGGATTGTGCCGAACAGATAATCAATGGCAAACAACTTATAAGTAAGTATGATAATTTATGGGATGAAACCTATGAAAAATTAATAACCTCCGTAGTGAAGCTAGAGAGAATAGAAAGGAAATGAAGCAAGAAAAAGCAATACTTAATTAAATAATT
>JADFSQ010000075.1 GCA_022560715.1 Bacteroidota bacterium | reverse complement strand
TTTCCTTGGTTTTGGTATGATCATCAACACCTTCTAAAAGAATAGGATGGACGTAACTAGATTTTTCCCAAGAAACAATTCCATTATGACAAGCTTCAATAATGTCTTCAGCCATGACATGAGTTTTAGCATTTTCTTGAAGTGAATTTTTGAATCTTATGGCTACAGATTGTAATCCAAATGGATGATAAATAATAGGAATTCCTGTGATCCAATTTGCCAATTTTAATGCTGGATTATTTTTTGTTAAATTTGAAGAATTAATTTTCTCTCCCATAACTTCTAATTCTTTTATTGAATCTAAGATGTCACTTTTTTCTATCTTTAAAGAAGAGTGTAATACTTTGAAAATGGTATAAAGAAATGATGGTAATGAACTTCTAGGTGAGTGATATTCTAAAACTATTCTATGTTCAATATTATTATTGGAGCAAAACTCTTTCATCTCTCCACCAGATGAAAATGCAATAATTTTACATTTCATATTTTTTGCAGCTTCTAAAGTCGATAAAGCAGCTGTAAATTGGTTGCGAATACCAAACGGAAATGTTAAAAGCCCATTATCACTTTCCTGAACATGACCACGAGAACTAGCTTGTTCAAATAAAATACCAATACCACCATTGATGTCTGGAAATGTTGAGCCTTTGCCATAATAAAAATCGTCGAAACTTTCTTCGGTATAATATAAAGAGCCAATCTTATCTAAAGCTTTTGCATGATAATTAGCAATACGTTTAGTAAGTTCTTGATTTAATTTTGGCGTAAGAGGATGTGTTCTTGATTGTATTCCTGGCTGAAAGAAGAAGGTAGTATTCGTTCCCATTTCATGATGATCGGTTAAAATGTTTGGCAGCCATTTGTGGAATGTTGCAATTCTGGCTCGAGATTCGGGTAATTGTACAGGCAACCAATCCCGATTCATATCAAACCAATAGTGGTTTGTTCTTCCTCCAGGCCAAACCTCGCTGTATTCTCTATCGTTTGGATCTGGATTTAGGTTAATGCTTTTATTAGTGTTTGCCCAATATGCAAAGCGTTGTAAGCCATCTGGATTTAAAGACGGATCGAATAATATAATCACATTGTCTAATAAGTCATTAATCGCTTCACCTTCAGCAGCAGCTAAATAATAAGCAGCCAAAAGTCCGGCATTTGCTCCACTTGGTTCGTTACCATGAATTGAAAATCCTTGATACACCACAATTGGCATATTTGTTGTATTTACCGAATTGCTTTCAGTAGCTGCAATATGTGTTTTACGAATATCATCGATACGTTGGTGATTTTCAGGTGATGTAATTGTAAGTAATAATAAAGGTCTGTCTTCAAAAGTTTTACCTCTGTTTTCAATAGTAATTCTATCGGAAGCATTTGCAAGGGCATACATATATTGTACTAATTTATCGTGTGTAACGTGCCACTTGCCAACTTGATGACCAATAATGCTTTCAGGTGTTGGAATATTTTGGTTGTACGTTACACCTTGTGGAAGGTAATAGGATAAATCGATTTCGTTTTGTGCTTGAAGAAACACACAAGATAAAAGGGATAATAAAAGTAATTTTTTCATGGTAGTATTTAGTTAGAGCATAAATATAAAAAAACCATTACTAAAAAGTAACGGTTTTAAATAATTTAAGATTTTATTTGTATCGAACTTGTTCGAAGACGTTTTTAAATTTAAATATCCTCAAAATTTACATCTGTAAAACTTTCAGAAGATGCAGGAGTTTCTTCAGTAGAATCTTCAGTCGATTCTTCAACAGTAGAATAATCTTCTTTTTTGTAATCTTTTTGATGGCGATCACTTATAACTTCTTCGCCTTTTTCGTCAATGATGTAGTTGGTCATTTCGGCTAAAATATCTTTAAATTCAGAAAAATCTTCTTTATATAAATAAATTTTATGTTTTTTGTAATGAAACGAACCATCATCGTTTGTAAATTTCTTACTTTCGGTAATTGTAAGATAATAATCTCCTGCTTTGGTAGATCTTACATCAAAAAAATAAGTACGTCTTCCTGCTCTTAAAACTTTGGAAAAAATTTCCTCTTGCTCCATCATATCCTTATAAGCCATAATTGTATTGTTAAGTTGGTTTTATTTTTTAATGACTCAAAAATCTAAAAAATATATATACCAACCAACTATTTATGATATTTCTTTTTTTTTTTTAGTATGTGAGTTTTTGAGTTGTTGAGCTATTAAAGTTAATAGTTTTTCCGTTCAACCTATTAACCAATAACTATTAACCAAATAACTAACAATTAATCATCCAAATTAGTATTAGATGCTTCTGAAAGCTGTTTTAAATAAAGATTTTTGTAGTATCCATCTATATTTATAAGCGTATTATGCGTTCCTTTTTGTATTACATAACCATCATCTATAACAATTATTTTGTCTACATTTTTTACTGAAGATATTCTATGACTTACAATAATTGTTGTTTTTCCTTCGGAAACTTTAGCAAGATTGTTAAGAATTTTTTCTTCGGTTTCAGTATCTACAGCAGACAAGCAATCGTCTAACAATAAAATCTTTGGGTTCTTGATTATTGCTCTTGCAATAGAGACTCTTTGTTTTTGTCCACCGGAAAGTGTGATGCCTCTTTCTCCCAAAATGGTATCATATCCATTAACAAACTTAATTATATTTTCGTGTACAACGGCATTTTTTGCTGCTTCTACAACATCATCATCTGTAGCATTTACAGAACCAAATTTAATATTATTTTTTATAGAATCGGAAAATAAAAATGCATCTTGTGGCACATAGCCAACCGCATTGCGTAAACTATTTAGGTTTACTTTTTCAATTGAAATATCATCAATTAAAATGTTACCCTTATTAATATCGTAAAGCCTGCTTATTAAATCTAATATTGTAGATTTTCCAGAACCTGTTTTGCCAATTATCGCAAGAGTTTCTCCTTGTTTTACAGTAAAACTAATATCTTTTAATGCTTGAATATTTGTGTCGTCGTAGATGAAAGATACATTCTTAAACGTAATATCCCCTTCAATTAACGTAGGAGTTGCTATTGTATTTTTAATTTCTGGTTCTACTTTTAAAAACTCATTAATACGTTTTTGAGATGCTTCGGCTTCTTGAACAATAGAAGTTACCCAACCTAAAGCTGCTACTGGCCAGGTAAGCATATTTACATAAATAATAAACTCTGCAATAGTACCAAAATTTTCTATTTTACCATTTATATACTGTAAGCCTCCAACATAGATAACCAGTAAATTACTAGCTCCAATGAGTAAAATCATTATTGGAAAGAAAAATGCTTGTACTTTCGATAAATCTATTTGTTTTTGTCTGCTTTCGGTAGATAACACCTCGAATGCAGTATTGGTTTGTGGCTCAATGCCATTAGCTTTTATTACTGAAATTCCGCTGAAGGATTCTTGTGCAAAGGTTGAAAGTTTCGATAAATAAACTTGGACAATGGTACTGCGCTTATGTATTAACTTGCTTAAAATATAAATTGTTAAAGATAAAACAGGTAATGGTATAATGGTATAAATTGCCAATGTTGGCGCTCTGTCAAACATATATATTAATGCGATTATAAATAATGTAATCGTATCGATAGTGTACATAATTGCTGGACCAACATACATTCTTACTTTACCAACATCTTCACTAATCCGGTTCATTAAGTCGCCAGTTCTGTTCTTTTTATAAAAATTTAAGGATAATCGTTGATATTGCTGATAGATTTCATTTTTGAGGTCGAATTCAATATAACGAGAAACATTGATAATGGTTTGCCGTTTTAAAAATGTGAATACTCCAGCAATAAGTGCAGCAATAACTATATACAGAATATTTATAGCTAAATCAGCTTTAAAAGTAGCATCAATTTCTCCATTCAATTTTGCGACAATTACGTTAATGGATTCTCCAATTAAACGAGGTGTGAATAAAGCAAAAATTTTGGCAAGAATAGTAATTGCTATTCCTATCAAAAGCTTATATCTGTAGGTGTAAATATATTTGTTAAGATGCTGTAATTCTTTCATTGGTTATATTCATTAACTAAAATATTTCTTAGAGTGTAAGATTTTCAGTTTCTAAAAAGAAATTAATATAAAAAGTTATTTGTTATTAAGTTAATAGTTTCTTGTTCAGTTTAAATAACTATTAACCAATAACTAAAACAAAATATTTTATGAAACTAAAATGAACTTCGGTTTTTATATTCATTAATCAGTAAACTTTAGTTTTATCATTTCCGCATTTTAACACCAGTTTTGTTGCTTAAACTGTAATATTCAGTTATTTTTACACCTTGTTATTAGAGATTATTTAAATAACGAAATATTAAAACTTAAATTTTAAATGATTATAGACGTTATTAATTCAAACGAAATTAAAAAAGTTGATCCAGTATTTGGACAACTTTCTTTTGATAATCACGAACAAGTTGTTTTTTGCAACGACAAAGATACAGGTTTAAAAGCAATAATAGGAATTCATAATACGGTTTTAGGACCAGCACTTGGAGGCACAAGAATGTGGCAATATGCTAATGAATGGGAAGCATTAAATGATGTTTTGCGTTTATCTCGTGGCATGACTTTTAAAGCTGCAATTACAGGTTTAAATCTCGGAGGTGGCAAAGCGGTTATTATTGGCGATGCTAAAACCCAGAAAACACCAGAGTTAATGAAACGTTTTGGCGAGTTTGTACATTCGTTAAGTGGAAGATATATTACAGCTGAAGACGTTGGGATGGAAACTGCTGATATGGATTTAGTTCGGGAAGTAACACCTTATGTTACAGGAATTTCAGAAGATAAAGGTGGTGCAGGAAATCCTTCGCCAATTACTGCTTATGGCGTATTTATGGGAATGAAAGCTGCTGCAAAATATAAATTTGGAACTGATATTCTTGAAGATAAAAAAGTATTAGTGCAAGGCATTGGTCATGTAGGCGAATCCTTGGTGGAAAATTTGGTTAATGAAGGTGCTGACGTAATTATTGACGATATAAACGAAGAACGTTTGCAAGAAGTAAGTAATAAATACGGAGTTACAATATATAGAGGAAACGATTTATATTCTGAAGACATCGATATTTATTCACCTTGTGCATTGGGAGCAACAGTAAACGATGATACTATTTATAAAATAAAAGCACAAGTTATAGCAGGTGCAGCGAATAACCAATTGGCAAACGAAGATATACATGGTCGAATTCTTAAGGAAAGAGGAATTGTTTATGCACCAGATTTTTTAATAAATGCTGGTGGTATTATTAATGTATATGCCGAATTGGAAGGGTATGATAAACAAGAAATTGTTCGTAAAACCGAAAATATTTACAACACAACTTTAGAAATTCTAGAAAAATCGGGTTTAAATGGTATAACAACCAATCACGCAGCTTTAAAAATTGCTAAAGATATAATTGCCAAAAGAAAAAAAGAGAATTCTAAATAAATTCCATCTCATTTTCGGTTAAACACAAAAAGTTTAAACGAGTTCTTTAAAATAATACTATTTTTGCGAGGCGAAAGATAAAATCTTTCACCACTAAAGTTCTTTAAAATATGCTTAACAGAAGACATATCCGTGTAAAAGTAATGCAGATAATTTATGCATGTAGAGGGAATGAAACCGATAACCTCAAAAACGAGGAACAGTTTTTATTACAAAGTATAGATAACATGTATAATCTTTACCTTTTAATAATTTCATTATTAGTAGAAGTACAAAAACAAGCAGAAGCATATCTTATTAAATCTCAACAAAAGCATCTTGCAACTTCAGAAGAAAAAAATCCTAATAGAAAGTTTATAAATAATAAAGTTTTAATTCATCTTAAGAATAATATCTTACTTAAGCAAGAACTAGAAAAAAGAAAAATTAACTATTGGGAATTAGACAATGAATATGTAGAAATTATATTCAAGGAACTTTTAGAAAGTGAATTGTATAAAAACTACATGTCGAATACTACAACAACGTTTCAAGACGATAAAACGTTTGTAATCGAATTTTTTAAAATCATAATAGCTCCAAACGAAAAATTATACGATTATTTTGAAGATAAGAATATTACATGGTTAGACGATTTACCTGTTGTAAATACTACCATTGTGAAGCTTTTAAGAAAGATGCAACCCAATGCTACGGAACGTCATTTTTTACCTCAACTATTTAAAGATAAAGAAGATAAGGATTTTGCTTTAACACTTTTAAAGAAAACGCTTTTAAATGCTAATATTTTTAGTGATGAGATTGCTATTAAAACCACAAATTGGGATAAAGACAGAATTGCTAAAATTGATTTTGCGCTACTACAAATGGCAATTTGTGAATTTCTGAAGTTTCCGTCTATTCCAATAAAAGTCACAATAAATGAATATCTCGAAATTGCTAAAGAATATTCAACACCTAAAAGTAGTATTTTTATTAACGGAATTTTAGATAAGATCGTGAAAGAATATGATGCCAAAGGAACGTTAAATAAAGTCGGACGTGGATTGTTGTAATAAAAATTTATTACTTTTATGCCCTGAATATTTAGAAAACTAATAATTACCCAAACGTTTATCTTGAATAAACAATTAAAACTGAGAAAATGAAAAAATTAATTTTAGGTTTAAGTGCCTTATGTTTAGTAGTCTTTACATCATGTAAAGAAGATGCGGCAAGTAAAGTAAAAGCCGAGAATGTTGCAGTAGCAGCAGAAAGAGACGCTGTTTCAGGAGATTTTCCTGCAATTACATTTGACAAAGCCGAACACGATTTTGGTGAAATTGAAAAAGGAACTCCTGTTGAAACTGTATTTTCATATACAAATACTGGAAAAGCACCTTTAGTAATTACTAATATTAAAAGTTCTTGTGGCTGTACCATACCAAAGGATTGGAGTAAAGAGCCTTTAGCTCCTGGAGCTTCAGCAAGTTTTATTGTAAAGTTTGATGGTAAAGGAACCAACAAAGTTTCTAAGACAATTACTATAACTGCAAATACAGAGAAAGGTAGAGAAACTGTTAAAATCACTGCTTTTATTAAGCCAGATCCAAATGCACCCCAAAATGGAGCGGCTATTACTAAAACCAGCACAAGACCTGGTCATGAAGGACATAACCACGATTAATTTTTATTATTAATGGAAGCATTAGGACCATATTTTCCGTTTATTGCAATGTTTGCTGTAGTGTATTTTTTTATGATTGCACCACAAATGAAACGTGCTAAAAAGGAAAAAAAATTCGCTGCAGAATTAAAACGAGGAGATAAAGTAATAACTAAAAGTGGAATGCATGGTAAAATATTTGAGCTAAATGATAAAAATAGTTCTTGTATTATTGAAACACCAGCAGGAAAAATTAAGTTTGAACGCTCTGCTATTTCTATGGAAATGAGTATGAAACTAAATGCTCCTCCAGCAGAAAAAAAATAAATTTTAAAGCAGCATAACAAGCTGCTTTTTTATTCATGAAGATGTCTCATCGAGCGCAGTTGAGATGTTTTATTTAGCTTTTTCAGCAGTTAATTCAGCAATTTTACAAATTACTTGGGTGGCTTTAATCATACTTTCTACAGGAACATATTCGTAAGGGCCGTGAAAATTATGTCCACCAGCAAAAATATTTGGACAAGGCAAACCCATATAACTCAACTGTGAGCCATCTGTGCCACCACGAATGGGTTTGATTATTGGTTTTATGTCAAGTAGCTTCATGGCTTCTTCGGCAATATCTACAATATGTATTACAGGCTCAACCTTTTCTTTCATGTTATAGTATTGGTCTTTCATTTCTAATTCTATAACCGTTCTGCCATATTTTTCATTCATATCATCGGCAAGCTTTTGCATTAATGCTTTACGAGCTTCAAATTTATCTTTATCATGATCGCGAATTATATATTGCAATTTGGTTTCTTCTACTTTGCCTTCAA
>JADFSQ010000074.1 GCA_022560715.1 Bacteroidota bacterium | reverse complement strand
CTGTCTGTTTTTTTGTTACTTTGAAATTTTTTAATGAACTTCAACTTGATAGTTTTGAAATTCAAGCAGATCGTATTGATCTCAAAATTAACTTTGTTAAAAAAAAGAGACAGATAAATATCAGTTTTCTCTAATATTGATTTGTAACATTAATAAACAATAAAGTTTCTCTATTTTTGTGTAAATTTTAATGTTAGGATAAAGTGTTTCAATTAGGAAAAACAATTGTTTCAGAAGATATTATAGAAAAAGATTTTATGTGTAATTTAAGCGCATGTAAAGGAGCATGTTGTGTAGATGGTGATGCAGGAGCACCTTTAGAGGACGAGGAAGTCAAAATTTTACAGAAAGTTTATCCAAAAATAAAACCTTTTTTAAGACCAGAAGGGATTAAAGTTATTGAAGAGCAAGGAGTTTATATCACTCTTGAAGATGGTGAATTAGAGACACCATTAGTAAATAATGCAAATTGCGCTTATGTTAATTTTGATAATAGAGGCGTTGCAATTTGCGGGATAGAAGAGGCTTACAACCAAGGCGAAATATCGTGGAAAAAACCTGTGTCATGCCATCTGTATCCTGTTAGAGTTAAAGATTACAGTGAGTTTTCGGCAGTTAATTATCATAAATGGGAAATTTGCGATGATGCTTGTACTTTTGGAAAAGAGCTTCAAATACCAATCTATAAATTTGTAAAAGAAGCTCTTATCCGAAAATTTGGCGAAGATTGGTATATGGAACTTGAAAAAGTTGCTAAAAGCATGAATACTTCGGGTTAGCCTTTTTCGTAAGAGATTAAATCAATCGGAATATCAAGAATTACTTTTGTGCCTGATGCCCTACCTTGTTTATCGTGTAAATCTTCAATTTTTATAGTATACATATTGGTATAGCGTTTCGAGAAATTTGCTAAACGCTCTTTAGTTAATGAAATTCCAACCGATTTCCGTTTCAATGTTTTTTGGTTGTTTATTTCTCTTGAAGCTTTTCTTCCAATACCATTGTCGGTTATTGAAATAGTAATATGCTTTTTTTTGTTTTTTTCTACTTTTAATTCAATTTTTTTATCTTCTTCTTTTGAAGATAAACCATGCCAAATAGCATTTTCTAAAAAAGGTTGTATAATAAGTGAAGGCACTTTAATATTATGAGTATTTACATTTTCATCTATTAAGATTTTAAATTCTATGGCGTTAGAAAACCGTATGTTTTCAATATTCATATAAAGCTTCATGGTGTCAAGCTCATCAGAAAGCGGAATCTCTTTTTCGGAAGAAGCCATAAGGATTTTCCGAATAAGTTTCGCAAACTTGTTTAAATAATAAACGGCATTTTCCTTTTCATTATTAATAATATATAGCTTAATAGAGTTTAAAGAATTAAATATAAAATGAGGGTTCATTTGGCTACGAAGCATGTCTTGCTCTAAAGTTAATATTTTCTTTTCTTGTTTTAAATTTTTGTGTCTGTCATAAACTGTAAAAAGAATTGACACTAAAATAATACCTAGTAATCCAAAAAGAAGTGCGAGTTTGTTATTTTCTAACTTTGTTTTTACAAGTTCATTTTCATCGGCTAATGCTTTAATAGTATTGCTTTTACTATCACTTTCATATTTCAAAACCAAGTCGTTTATATAATTTAAATTCCGTTCATTATTAATAGATTGTTCTAATTCTTCAGCCATTTTAAATTCTTGCAAAGCAGTTTGATAATCCCCTTTTTTAGTGTTTAATTCTGAAAGACGGTTATACACTTCAATTTCTGACGATTTCAAGCCATATTTTTTAGAGACAGCCATAGAAAGATTAAGATATTTTTCTGCTTGAGTTAAATTGTTTAATTCGCCGTTTACCCAACCTATATTCATATAAGAGGTAGAAATATAAAATTGATCTCCAACTTCTAAAGCCTTGATTAGAGTACTCTCTGAAAGTTTGAGAGCACCCTGAAGGTTTTTTTGTTTAATATAAACCTGTACAATACTATTGTTACATATTACGCGACCTACCTCTGAGTTTATCTCGTTATTATATTTTAAAGATGTTTCATAATCTTTTAAGGCGTCTTCAAGACGACCTTTAGCCTCTTTAATAAAACCTATATTGTGATGATTTATAGCAAGACCAAGTTTATTATTTAAGCTTTTTTCTATAGCAAGCGAATTGTTAAATTGCTCTAAAGCGAGATCGTATTGTTTTAGAGATAAATAGATATTTCCCATGCTATTTTGAGATACTGCAATACCAAGCTTTATATCATAAGAAGGAGTTTCTACTGTATTGGCAATGTTTAGTGCTTTTGCATGGTAATCTAATGCGGAACGAATAAAATCCATTCTTCTGTAAACTACGCCTTGCATATTTAAACTAAGCATCATTAATTCTATATTGTTGGCCTCTTCGGCTAATTCTTCAGCTTGTTTATGACTTTCAAGAGCTTTAGTGTAAAGAGAGAAGTTTCTGTAAATGATACCTAGTGAATTTAAAGCATAACATTCACCTTCTTTGTATTTTAAAAGGTGGCTTTCGATAGCTAAATGCCTCATTAGTATGGTGTCTCTTCTATATTTACGAAAGATTGATTTTATGGTACTAAATTCTGAAGGTCTTAAAACAAGAGCTTTTTTTACAACATCTTCAAACTCGGTATTTAAAGAATCCTGAGCTTTGGTATTAGATATGCCAAGAATAAACAGAATAACTAAAATCCAAAAAAAATTTAACTTAATCATGGAACTTGCATATGTGTTAAAAGGCATTATAATTTTTCTAAAAAAGCAGATTTTCGTTGTCTGGCCACAGGAATTTTATGATTGGATTCCATAACGACATAACCTTCAGATTTTAAAAATTCTTTAATCTTATTTAAATTGACTATGAACGAATTATGAATTCTAAAAAATTTGTGTTCTGGCAACATGCTATTTACTTCCTTTAATTTTTTGGTAACAACAAGTTTTTGATTTTTTGTTAAAAAAAAGGTGCTGTAATTACCATCAGACTCAATAAATAAAATGTCTTCGACTTCAAGAAAGACTAATTTTCCATCAGTATTTATAGTAATTTTAGTATCGTTTTGCTTTTTATTTATATTTAAAAGAATTTTTTCTAATTTATCTGAATTTAAAATTCTTGAATTAAATTTTATTATTTTTTGTATAGTATCGTTTAAATCATCAGAATCAATTGGTTTTAGCAGATAATCTATGGCTTCATGTTTAAGAGCTTTTATAGCATACTCATCGTAAGCCGTTGTTATAATAACAGCAAAATCACGATTCGTTAATTTTTCGAGAAATTGAAATCCGTCCATAGTAGGCATTTGTATGTCTAAAAACAAACAATCTGGAGTATTGGTTTTTAAAAAAATCAGGGCATCTTCAGGATTGGTAAAGGTTTTAACAATTTTAATAGCTTCACTAAAATTATTAAGCTCCCAAGATAAACTTTGGATAGCCTTTGGCTCGTCGTCAACAATTACTGCATTTAGCATATATAAAAATAGTTAGAGTATTACTGTATTTTTTAACAGCTTATATAAAAGGTGGTATTTAATGTATAAATAGTTTTTGTAAAACTACTAAAATTAAAAATATAAAAAAGACATACCATCCATACACAAAAACAGACTATCTATACATTTAAATATTGTATTGACATATTTTTTAAGATATTTGGTTATCGAATTTATATAGGTTTAAACAAAATAAATGAGTGATATAGGGAATCACTTTTATATTAATTGCTATTAATCAATTAAAAACCAGAATTTTTTCTGGTTTTTTTGTTTATTTTTTTATAAATAAAACTATTCTTTATTTTATAATAGTTTTAGTTAGTTTAGTTAATTATAGGGAAAAGTGAGAGTAGCCTACTCTCACTTTTTATTTGCACTAATATGTAATAAAAAATATTGAAAAATCTTTTCAAGAATTAATTTTTTGGAGTTTCATTAAATGCGCTATATCAAAGAGTTACATGATTACAAGTAATTTTAAAAATCTGATAATCAGCTATATACGACTATTTTTTAATTCAACTTCATTTAAGAGTAAACCTACACGTTGTTAAAAACTTGTTAATAATGTTTATAAAAATGGCTTTCTTTTTCGCCCTCAATTTTAAATATTTGTGAGTCTCAATTCGAGTCTAAAAAACCCGAATAAAATTTCATAACCAATAACCAATATGTCACGACAAATTGAACCTATTTTACAAGAAAACAAAAATCGATTTGTTATTTTTCCTATTCAACATCACGACATTTGGGAATGGTATAAAAAACAAGAAGCAAGTATTTGGACTGCCGAAGAAATAGATTTGCAACAAGATCTTTATGATTGGAATAACAAATTAAATGATGACGAACGCTATTTTATAAAACACATTTTAGCCTTTTTTGCTGCAAGCGATGGTATTGTAAATGAAAATTTGGCCGAAAATTTTGTTTCAGAAGTGCAATACACCGAAGCTAAATTCTTTTATGGATTCCAGATTATGATGGAGAATATACATTCTGAAGTATATTCGTTATTAATCGATACCTATGTAAAAGACGATAAAGAAAAGAATGATTTATTTACAGCCATCGATACGTTTCCTGCCATTAAAGAGAAAGCAGATTGGGCTTTAAAATGGATAGATAGTCCAAGTTTTGCTGAACGGTTAATTGCTTTTGCAGCCGTTGAAGGCATTTTCTTTTCTGGAAGTTTTTGCTCCATTTTCTGGCTTAAAAAAAGAGGCTTATTACCTGGATTAACATTTTCAAACGAACTTATTTCAAGAGACGAAGGTTTACATTGCGATTTTGCTGTGCATTTACACGAGAATCATATAATAAATAAAGTTTCTAAAGAGCGAATTACATATATATTAACCAATGCATTAGATATTGAACGCTCATTTATTACTGAATCACTTCCAGCAAGTTTAATCGGGATGAATTCAAAATTAATGACACAATATCTTGAATTTGTCACCGATAGGCTTTTGGTAGATTTTAACTGCGAAAAAGTATATAATGTAACCAATCCTTTCGACTTTATGGACATGATTTCATTGCAAGGAAAAACGAATTTCTTTGAAAAACGCGTGTCAGAATATCAAAAAGCAGGAGTTCTTCATAAGGAAGAAGATAAAGATAAGTTCAGTTTCGATGCCGATTTTTAATTAAGCATAAACGTTCAAAAGGTTACTTTCGAGAATCTAATTAAAAATATTTTTCCCATAACAAAGGGAGCATAAATAAGCAAACCAATAGATAATTAAACAGAAGCTTCCTTTGTTTAGAAGCTTCCAAAACAACAACTTTAGTTTTACCAAACTAAATTTCTAAACCTTGTTCTGATTTGTTTCAGAATTAAATTTAGACTAACTAACTAATCCTTTTTCTGAAAACCAATATCAGAAAAAATAAAACGTATTGCACAGTATGTATGTAGTAAAAAGAGACGGCAGAAAAGAACCAATAATGTTCGACAAAATCACTTCGAGAGTGAGAAAAATGTGTTATGACTTAAATAGTTTAGTAGATCCTGTAAAAATTTCTATGCGAGTTATAGAAGGATTGTACGATGGAGTTACTACAAGCGAGCTCGATAATCTTGCGGCAGAAGTAGCTGCAACAATGACAACAGCACATCCAGACTATGCAAAACTTGCTGCTCGAATCTCTGTTTCCAATTTACATAAAAGTACCAAAAAAACATTTAGTGAAGTCATGACAGACTTGTACACTTATGTAAATCCAAGAACAGAAAAAAAAGCACCTTTACTTTCAGACGAAGTATATCAAGTAATTATAGATAATAAAGAAAAATTAGATTCTACAATTATCTATAATCGCGATTTTGGCTACGATTTTTTTGGCTTCAAAACTTTAGAACGCTCTTACCTTTTAAAACTAAATGGCAAAATTGCTGAACGACCTCAACACATGCTAATGCGTGTTTCTGTCGGAATCCATTTAAACGATTTAGATGCTGTAATAGAAACTTACGAGCTCATGTCTAAAAAATATTTTACACATGCAACTCCAACATTATTTAATTCAGGAACACCAAAACCACAAATGTCGTCTTGTTTTTTATTAACTATGAAAGACGATAGCATTGATGGTATTTATGACACCCTAAAACAAACGGCAAAAATCTCGCAATCGGCTGGCGGAATTGGCTTGTCTATTCATAATATTCGCGCAACAGGAAGTTACATTGCTGGCACCAATGGCACAAGTAATGGCATTGTCCCAATGCTTCAAGTGTTTAATGATACAGCACGTTATGTCGATCAAGGTGGTGGAAAACGCAAAGGGAGTTTCGCCATTTATTTAGAACCTTGGCATGCCGATATTTTCGATTTTCTTGAATTAAAGAAAAACCACGGAAAAGAAGAAATGCGTGCACGCGATTTGTTTTATGCGATGTGGATTTCAGATTTATTTATGAAACGCGTTCAAGAAGATGCAAGTTGGACGCTTATGTGTCCAAATGAATGTCCAGGATTATGTGACGTATATGGAGAAGAATTTGAAACGCTATATACTAAATATGAAGCAGAGGATAAAGGACGAAAATCGATTAAAGCACGTGAACTTTGGGAGAAAATTTTAGAATCTCAAATTGAAACAGGAACACCATATATGTTGTATAAAGATGCAGCTAATCGTAAATCCAATCAAAAGAATTTAGGGACTATTCGGTCTTCAAATTTATGTACAGAAATTATGGAGTACACATCTCCAGACGAAATAGCTGTATGCAATTTAGCATCAATAGCATTACCAATGTTCATTAAAAATGGAGCGTTCGACCATAAAGAACTCTTCCGAATTACTAAGCGTGTTACTAAAAATTTAAACAGAGTAATCGACAGAAATTACTATCCTGTAAAAGAAGCAGAAACTTCTAATTTCCGCCATCGCCCAATAGGTCTCGGTGTACAAGGGCTTGCTGATATCTTTATTAAATTGCGATTGCCTTTTACATGCGACGAGGCAAAACAGCTAAACAAAGATATTTTTGAAACACTTTATTTTGCGGCACTCACAGCATCAATGGAAGAAGCAAAAGAAGATGGACCTTACCAAACTTATAAAGGCTCACCTATTAGCAAAGGTGAATTTCAATATAACCTTTGGGGAATTAAAGATGAAGAATTAAGCGGGCTTTGGGATTGGAAAGCACTACGAAAAAAAATTCTAAAACATGGAGTTCGCAACTCTCTGTTAGTAGCACCAATGCCAACGGCAAGTACGTCTCAAATTTTAGGTAATAACGAATGTTTCGAACCATATACGTCAAACATTTATACACGACGTGTACTTTCAGGCGAGTTTATTGTTGTAAACAAACACTTGTTGGAAGATTTAGTAGAATTAGGACTTTGGAATGATGGTTTAAAACAAGATATTATGAGAGCCAATGGTTCTATTCAAGACATTGATAACATTCCGGATGATATTAAAGAATTGTATAAAACGGTTTGGGAATTAAGCATGAAAGACATTATAGATATGTCTCGCCAAAGAGGATATTTTATTGATCAATCGCAATCATTAAATTTATTTTTAGAAGGAGCTACTATGGCAAAACTAACATCGATGCATTTTTATGCATGGAAAAGTGGCTTAAAAACTGGAATGTATTACTTACGTACAAAGAGTGCTGTAGATGCTATTAAGTTTACTTTAGATAATAAAAAGAAATCTGAACCAGCAGTTGAGGTTGTTGAAGTAAATGAAACCTTAATTGCACAACAAAAAGAACTAGCTGTTAAAACTGCTGAAAAATTCGCAAAGCAAACCAGTACAGAAGTTGAAGTAGAACCAATGTCTGCCGAAGAAATGAAAGCCTTGGTTGCTCAAGCAAAAGAAGCTGAAGGAGATGATTGTTTGATGTGTGGTTCGTAACAAATTGTCATTCCTGCGTAGACAGGAATCCAGATAATATCAAGCATCTCACTCGATGA
>JADFSQ010000073.1:1762-7991 GCA_022560715.1 Bacteroidota bacterium | reverse complement strand
TCATTTTAGGCACTTCGGCTCTTACCACATCAAACACGTAGCTGGTTATTTGATCGTGAGGATAATCTAGCTTATAAAACGCATCATACACCTTATCACGAATCACCTTGAATTGAACAGATACTTTTATACCTACAAAAACATCATCGAGGGTTTTGGTTTCAATAACTACATCTAATTGCTGAATCTTTAAACTTAATCGACCAGAAATCCGATCAACTAAAGGAATTTTTAATTGCAAACCAGAATGGCGAATACTAAGAAATTTACCAAACCGCTCAATAATAACGGCAGTTTGTTGTTTTACAGTAAAGAATACAGAAATTAAAATTATTATTCCGAAGAAAATAATTAGATAAATACCAAATGATTCCATAGAAATATTTTTAAAAGAGTTAGAAAATAATAGAATACAAATTTAAGTTATATTTGCTTCAATTTTATTAAAAAATGATGAAATTTATGCGCTATATTTTATTAGTAGTATTTTTAATATGTTTTGTTACAACTACGTATTCGCAACACAGAACTTATGCCATCAATAATGGTTTTGGTATTATGGTCGGAATTACACAATACGACATCAAAACCGATAATTTTATTACCAAACAGAGACTAGGTTTTGTTGGTGGTTTATCTGCAACCTTAGACCTTCCTCATAAAGGATACACTGTAAGTTATGGAATGCAATTGTCTGAAAATAATTTAGATATTTCCGGACGGATGACAGATGATGTAGCAGGAAATGAAATGCTTGAGTATAAATTGAAGACGGCTCAATTAGGTTTTACGTATCACAAAAAAATATTAGGAGACAACCTGACTATTGATATTGGTCCGCAAATTCAATATAATGGAAAACTTGAATTGAAAGACAATACTAAAGAAGGCTATTTTATTAACGGCTACGATTCTTTAACTGCAAAGGAAATTGAAAGCATATCGCAGTTTAATGTAAACGGAATGGTTGGAGCATCTGCCGGAATAGGAGCATTCAAAATTAAGGTGCAATACATTTATGGCTTTTTAAATATTCTGGATAAGCTGAACGATAAAAATCTTAATGTAGGAAGCGCAGACGAGTTTAAAGGCAACCAATCTATGTTGGTTTTTGCTGTAATGTTTAGTTTTTGATAGTATTTATAGCTTTTTCAATACGCCTTATCGTCTCTTTTTCGCCTAAAATTTCTATAATTTTGTTTACAAATGGCCCTTTTAAAGAACCAACCAAACACAATCTTAAGGGCAGAGCCAATTTACCAAAATGAACACCTTTTATTTCTAGCCATTTTTCTATTTCGTAATCCAACCATGTAGATGTGTCATCAAAATCAAAATGATTAATAAAGGCTATAAAGGCTTTCATCAAATTTGGAGTATCTTCTTTCCATTGTTTTTTGACAGCTTTTTTATCATAAGAATTTGGTGGTTCAAAGAAGAAATCAGAAAGACTCCAAAAATCATCTATATACGAAGCCTTTGCTCGGATTGACCAAATAACTCGAGCAACATAACCTAAATCTATGTTTTCATAATTAGATCTATCGATATATTCTTGTCGAATTTTTTTATATTTAGTTGATTTATCGTTGTTTATAATTATATAATTTGTTCTTTTTTGGATTGTAGGGATAAATAAATCAGTTAATTCCTCTATAGTTTTCACGTACATTATATAGTATTGATTATACCATTTTGCCTTATCAGGATTAAAACGCGCCCCAGCTTTATGTACACGTTCTAAATCGAAATCAGCAATAAGCTCTTTAAGGGTAAAAATTTCTTGTTCTGTTCCAGGATTCCATCCTAAAAACGCTAAAAAATTAATAACTGCTTCTGGAAAATAACCTTCTTCTCTATAACCTTTAGAAACCTCTCCTGTTTTTGGGTCTTTCCATTCTAACGGAAACACAGGGAAACCAAGCCTGTCACCATCACGTTTGCTTAATTTGCCTTTTCCGGTTGGTTTCATTATTAAGGGTAAATGTGCAAATTCAGGAGCTTCCCACCCAAAAGCATTATATAAAAGCTGATGAAGCGCTAAAGAAGGCAGCCATTCTTCGCCACGAATAACGTGCGAGATTTCCATTAAATGATCGTCCACGATATTCGCGAGATGATAAGTTGGCATACCGTCACTTTTAAACAAAACCTTATCATCAAGAATATTAGTATCAATGGTCATATCACCTCGAATAATGTCTTTTAAACGAAGTGTTTCATCTTGTGGTGATTTAAATCGGATAACATAATCATCGCCAGAGTTTAGCTTCGTTTTTACATCTTCTTCTGAAAGAGAAATAGAATTTTTAAGTTTTAACCTATTATGCCAATTATAAATAAAGGTTTTTCCTTTAGCTTCGTGATCCTTTCTGTGGAAATCCAATTCTTCAGTTGTATCAAACGCATAATAAGCGTTTCCTGAATCAATGAGTTGTTCGGCATATTGTTTGTATATATGTTTGCGTTCACTTTGTCTGTAAGGACCTTCGTTAAAAGGAATATTACACCAATTTAAAGCATCTATAATATACTGTTCGGCACCTTCAACAAAGCGACTTTGGTCAGTATCTTCTATTCTTAAAATAAAAGTTCCGTTATGTTTTTTGGCAAACAAATAGTTAAACAAAGCAGTACGAAGACCTCCAATATGTAATGGTCCTGTTGGGCTTGGTGCAAAACGCACACGAACGTTTTTATTCATAGTGGTTATTTATGAAAGCAAAGATAGAATAGAGAAGATAAAAGAGCAAAGAAAACAGAATAAAGACTAATTAGCAATCATTTCTCTCGGAATTCGTTTATTCATAATACTAAACCATAAAGGCGGTAAAAACGAAATAACCATCGAGGTTGGATAACCAAAAGGCATCTCTGGACTTTCGTTATAGCATTCTAAAAGCTGATATTTTTTTGATGATTTGTAATGATGATCGCTATGTCGTGTTAATTCGTACAATACAATTCTGCCAACAACATGGTTAGAATTCCACGAATGTATTTTTTTTATACGCTCATATCGTCCCGACTCGGTTTTTAAACGCAATAAGCCGTAATGTTCAATATAATTGACAGTTTCTAATAGTAAGAACGCTGTAATAGCAACGCCTAAACCAAAAAACAATCCGATTTTTCCAAACAAATAGAAAATTAAAACTAAATATGCTATTTGAAATATAACATACCAAAACATATCGTTTTTAATCGAAAGGAAATTTTCAGTATTGTTTTTAAGAAGGTTCTTTTGAATTTTCCACGCGCTAACATATTGTCTAAAAACCGAAGTGACCCAGAACGAATACACGCTTTGATTATATCTTGCTGTTGCAGGATCTTCTTTTGTAGCAGCATGTAAGTGATGACCAAAATTATGCTCTATAAAAAAGTGCATATACAATGATGGAAGTAATAGTAATTTGCCGAGAAAACGTTCTTTACTTGCTAATCTATGACCCAATTCGTGCGCAACATTAATGCCGTTAACGCCTAAAACAATTCCTACTGAAAGCACAAGACCAATAATTTCAAAAGTTTCCATGCTTTGTGAACTCACAACCATCAAAGCCCAAAACAATATACCAAAAACCATAGGAAGATTTAGATAGAGCATCCAATCAAAAAGAGGGTTTGCTTTTTTATTTTCGAGTTCTTCTTCTGAATAGTTTGAAGCGTTTTTTGATAGTAATAATTCTAATATCGGAATTATTCCAAAAGCATAAAGTGGTGTAAAAAACGACCAATATCCTTTAAAATAGATACTGATTATAGCAGAAATCGGTATTGTTAATGCAGCGAGATATTTTAAATCTTTCATTGAATTATTTTTAATTCATTCCCTCGAAAGAGGGAATCCCATTAGCGATTATCGTCTATCTTTAAAAATAGACTTTAAAGTCCATATATACAGTTTGTTTTTATTTTAACGTTAATCCTCGAAAATTAACAGAATCTTACCAAAGTTAGTGATTTATGATTAAAATAAAATTGTAAATTAGTAAGTTGTACCAAAATATAATATAGAGTTGAGCAATTTTAAAACCATACAAGTCAAATTAGAACAGTTCATTAGAAAATTCTATACCAATGAACTCATTAAAGGTGTTATCCTGTTTTTTGCAATTGGATTATTATATTTTTTAGCAACTCTTTTAATAGAGTATGTGTTATGGCTCAATCCAACAGCAAGAACTGTTCTGTTCTGGCTTTTCATTTCTGTGGAGTTCACTCTTTTTTTAAGACTTATAGCCTTTCCGT
Organism: Bacteroidota bacterium; assembly: GCA_022560715.1. Lineage (GTDB taxonomy): Bacteria > Bacteroidota > Bacteroidia > Flavobacteriales > Flavobacteriaceae > PRS1. The sequence continues at coordinate 3,737 of JADFSQ010000073.1, read as the reverse complement.
TATCTAAATTATTCAAACTTCAAAAGGGAATTAATTACGAAGATGCTTCAATAATTATTGGCAATCATTTCCCGGAAGTAAGCGATAAGCTCCTTAATGTACTTCAGCTTCAAAAAGACAGGACACAATCCGAATTATTATTAGCAAGCATCGATCAAAAGTCAGCAGAACTTCAACCAATTCCGTTTAAGTTGGCGATTAACTTTAATAGTAATGTTAGATATTTAAAATACGCAGCAATCCCAGTAGGTGTTTTATTAGTGTCTTTAGTTACAGGACATTTTAATTGGTTTAGCGATAGTTATGAGCGTGTGGTAAATTATCAAATAGCTTACGAACCGCCTGCGCCTTTTCAGTTTTATGTTATTAATGAGAATTTAAAAGCCATTGAAAACAAAGATTTTAAACTTTTAATAACTACCGAAGGGAATGTCATTCCCGATAACGCTCAAATTACTTATAATAACGAAACGTATTATTTAAAACAGCACAGACCTGGCGAGTTTCAATACGTTTTTCGACAACTCAAAACCAATATCAGTTTCAATCTGTTTGCGAATAATGTTACTTCAAAATCGTATGCTATTGAAGTAGTAGAGGTGCCAACTTTATTGAGTTTCGATATGTTTTTAGATTATCCTTCACACACCAAAAAAAAGGATGAAACCCTAAAAAGCACAGGAAACGCTACCGTGCCACAAGGCACAAAAGTAACTTGGAAACTCAAGACAAAATCTACAGACATTGTTAATCTATACGCCAAAGACACTATCGTTTTTTCTTCTGATAAACAAGGTGGTTTTCAGGCTTCAAAACGGATTAATAACACCTTAAATTACAGCCTTAACACAAGCAATGTAAATCTTAAAGACTACGAGAGTTTGGCGTTTTCAATCGATGTTGTAAAAGACGAATATCCAGAAATGAAACTTCAAATGGAATTAGATTCTATAGACAAACAAACGCTTTATTTTTATGGACAAGTAAGTGATGATTATGGATTAAGTAAGTTACAGTTGGTTTATTATCCTTCAGAGAATGATTCAGAAAAAAAGAAAGAAATAATTCCTGTTTCAACATCTAATTTCGATGAGTTTGTTAGCACTTTTCCTAATCAATTTAACTTAACGGAAGGCGTTAGTTACGATTTATATTTTGAGATTTTTGATAATGACGCGTTGCATAATTATAAGAGCACCAAAAGCATTGTGTTTAGTTATAGAAAATTAACGCAAGACGAAAAAGAACAAAAATTGTTAAAAGAACAAAGCGAAACAATTGAAGATTTAAGCAAATCTTTAGAAAAATTTTCAGAGCAAGAAAAAGCACTTAAAGAGTTGTCGAAAACTCAAAAGGAGAAATCAGAATTAAATTTTAATGATAAAAAGAAATTTAAAAACTTTTTAAAACGTCAGAAACAGCAAGATGAAATGATGAAGAATTTCAACAAGAAATTAAAAGATAATTTAGAAGAATTTCAAAATAATGAAAGCGATAAGTTTAAAGAAGATTTAAAACAACGATTAGAAGAAAACCAAGAACAATTAGAGAAAGACGAAGAACTTCTCGAAGAGTTAGAACGATTGGCAGAAAAAATTCAAAAAGAAGAATTAACACAAAAATTGGAAGAACTCGCAAAGCAAAACAAAAACAAAAGAAGAAGTTTAGAACAATTATTAGAATTAACAAAACGCTATTATGTAGCGATGAAAACCGAAAAGCTACGAATGGAACTTGAAGAGTTAGCGAAAGACCAACAAGAACTTTCCAATAAAAACAAGGAAGATAATACTAAAGAGAATCAGGACGAATTGAACAAAAGATTTAAAGATTTTCAAAAAGAGATGGACGAACTTCAAAAAGAAAACCAGAAATTAAGAGAGCCTTTAGACGTTCCCCAAGACAAAAAAAAGGAAGAAGACATAAAAAAAGAACAACAGGAAGCAAGTGGTAATTTAGAGAAACAAGAAAAAGG
>JADFSQ010000073.1:0-1752 GCA_022560715.1 Bacteroidota bacterium | reverse complement strand
CTTTGGGTCTCAATATTGAGGTGAAGGAAACAAAGCAAAAAAGAGAAACAAGAAGCAAGTGATAATTTAGAGAAGCAGGAAAAAGGAGAAGACCAAGAGCAGCAAGAACAAGACCAAAACAACGCCAAGAAAAATCAAAAAAAAGCTGCTCTAAAAATGTTGCAAATGAGTCAAAAAATGGCGCAGTCTATGATGTCAGGCAATAGTAATCAAATAGCTGAAGATATTGATATGTTAAGGCAGATTTTGGATAACCTTGTGTTGTTTTCGTTTAATCAGGAAGATTTAATGAATCAATTTAAAAGTATTCAAATCAACCATAATGAATACGCAAAACATTTACGCAATCAAAAAGGGTTAAGAGAACATTTTGAGCATGTTGACGACAGCCTTTTTGCGTTATCGTTACGGCAACCAATGATTTCTGAAAAAATAAATAAAGAAATTACTGAAGTGTTTTTTAATATCGACAAATCTTTAGAACAATTAGCCGAAAACAGGTTGTATCAAGGTGTAGCCGCTCAACAATATACTATTACTGCTGCAAATTCCTTGGCGAGTTTTTTAAGCGATATGCTTGACAATTTAGAAAGCCAAATGAATCCAGGTCAAGGTCAAGGCAGTGGACAAGGTCAAGGTGGAGACAGCCAATTACCAGATATTATTAAAAGTCAGGAAGAGCTGAACAAAGAAATGGAGGAAGGAATTAAGAAAAGTGAAGAAGGAAAAGATGGCGAAGAGGGAGACGAAAAAGAAGGGAATAGGCAACAAGGAAGTCAACAGGGAGAAGGTGAAGGAAATAGCGAAGAAATTAATGGCGAATTATTTAGAATTTACCAACAGCAGCAAATGCTCAGACAGGCACTTCAGGATATTTTGGCTAAAGAAGGGAAAAATGGAATTGATAATAATTTGCTAAAACTAATGGAAAACGTAGAACGCGATTTGCTAAATAAAGGCTTTACAAACAGAACATTACAAAAAATGTTGAGTTTACAACACCAACTATTAAAGTTAGAAACAGCAGCATTTCAGCAAGGTGAAGACCAAAAAAGAACGTCTAAAACCAACAACCAACAATTTAACAACACCTCTAACAACCAGTTAAATACCGCAAAACAATATTTTAACACTACCGAAATATTAAACCGTCAAGCCTTACCTTTGCGACAAGCATATAAAAAGAAAGTACAAGACTATTTTAAAACCAAGAATGATTAGTTTTAATTACGAAACAAATTTTTTGTTAGAAAACGAAACCGATATTTCTAAATGGATTTCAAGTGTTATCAGTTCAGAAAAATTTAAGGAAGGCGATATTAACTATGTGTTTTGTGATGATGATTATTTACTCAAATTAAATATCGAGTTTCTCAATCACAACACACTAACAGATATCATTAGCTTCGACGATTCGATAGGAAAAATCTTACAAGGAGATATATTTATTTCGGTTGAAAGAGTAAAAGAAAATGCAGAAAACTTCAATGTTTCTTTCAGGGAAGAGTTAAACCGAGTAATGGTTCATGGTGTTTTGCATTATTGTGGTTATAACGACAAAACTAAAACAGACTCAAAAATAATCAGAAGAAAAGAAAATTTCTACATTAATCAATTAGGTTGATATTCACTAAATCAGCGTATATTTGCAAACCCTAAATTCTAGGCAAATTAAAAATGTTTCACGTGGAACACTTTTAATTCCTATTATAGGCAGGAATCTTAATAAACGAAACCAAATGTTTAACGAAG
>JADFSQ010000072.1 GCA_022560715.1 Bacteroidota bacterium | reverse complement strand
AAAAATGACGAAGAATATAAACGCGTTACAAAATACTTTAATGACAGACTACCAAAATATGACATTAACACATTAGGGTTTAGAGAAAAATTATGGTTGTATAATGCGTATTTGTGGTATAGTTTTTTAATTCAGGATTTTTTGTCCTGCTATAAATATTCCAAGAAATGGGTAGATTTATTTTACGATAACCCAAAAATGATAAAGCTGAATCCGGTATTCTTTTTAAGAGGAAATCAGTATTTATTAGAAGCCTTGTTTTTTATCAGGCATCACGAAAAATTTAAAAAGACATTATCTGATTTGGAAAATATTACAAATGAAAAATGGTTTCCTAAAGATGATAATGTAGAGGGATTAATCTTTTTGTATGTATATACCAATAAGTTTAATTTGCACTTTATGGAAGGTAGTTTTCGTGAAGGATTACCAATGGTAAAAGATGTTTTAGAAGGTTTAAAAAAATATCAAAATAGAATAGACGAACACCATGTTATGGTCTTCTATTACAAAATCGCAAGTTTGTATTTTGGTATTGGAGAAAACAAAAAGTGTATTGAATTTTTAGACAAGATTATAAGTAATAAATCTTTACAAATGCGAGAAGATTTGTTGTGTTTCTCACGTATTCTAAACTTGGTTGCGCATTATGAGGCTGGATTAGACTATAATTTAGATGCCTTAATAAAAAGCACCTTTAAGTTTTTAATTAAAATGGAAGATTTATATGAGGTACAAAAGGAAATGATTAAATTTTTAAAAGAGCTCGGAGATATTTACCCTCACGAATTAAAAGGAGCTTTTATTAGAATCCTCAAAAAACTTAAAACTTATGAAGACCATCCTTACGAACGGCGTGCATTCTTATATTTAGATATTATTTCCTGGTTAGAAAGTAGGATTCAAAACAAGGACGTGAGTGAGATTATTAGAGAAAAATATTTGGCTCAATTATCTAAACAGAAAATTAAAAAAAAAAAAGTTTGAAAAAATTTGGTTTTTAAATTTTTATGACTGAATATTTGCATTCACAAAGTTCAAAAACTTATTGAAATGTTATCAAGAAAGGTGGAGGGATTAGACCCAATGAAGCCTTAGCAACCCTTTATTCGTAAAGAAGGTGCTACATTCTACCCTGTTCTGAACTCGTTTCAGGATATTAAGGATAGATAACCAACGAAATTGCTTTCTGTAATTTCTATTTTTTCTTTATAACATATTCTATTAAGGGTGTCAATTTTGACACATTTGGCTTTTATAAAAAAAACTATGGAAGAACTTCAATATATAAATATTGATAATTATGTTACACAAAATGGTAGTTGTAAAACTATCCAATTGTCATATCAAACATTTGGCAAAAAGATAGATGAAGCTCCAATTGTACTTGTAAATCATGCGCTAACAGGAAATTCTAATGTGTGTGGTAGAGACGGCTGGTGGCAAGATTTAATTGGAGATGGGAAATGTATTGACACAGAAAAGTTTGCAATATTAGCATTCAATATTCCTGGCAATGGTTATGATGGAAAACCCGAAAATTTAATTGATAATTATAAAGATTATAATACAAGAGATATAGCTAAAATATTTGCTTTAGGATTAAAAGAATTAAATATCAGAACCCTTTTTGCTGTAATAGGAGGTTCTGTTGGAGGAGGAATTGCATGGGAATTAGCAGCTTTAAAACCAGATTTAATCGAGCATGTAATTCCTATAGCTGCAGATTGGAAATCTACAGATTGGCTCATTGCAAATTGTTATATCCAAGATAATATTTTAAACAATTCTAACAAACCATTATCTGATGCTAGAATTCATGCCATGACTTTATATAGAACACCAGAGTCTTTGGCTCGAAAATTTGGACGTAGTAAAAAAAATTTAACCTTGTTTAATGTAGAAAGTTGGTTACAGTATCATGGAAAAGTGTTAGATAAACGCTTTCAGTTGGCCGCATATAAAATGATGAATCAAGTGCTGCGAACCATTGATATTACTCATGGCAGAGATGATTTTTTAGAAGTAGCTTCAGCAATAAAATCTCATATTTATATAATAACAATAAATACAGATTTATTTTTTAAAGCAGAAGAAAACTGGAATACTTATATAGATTTAAAGAGCGTAAAAGATAATGTTACCATTGGAGAAATTAAATCTATTCATGGTCATGACGGATTTTTAATTGAATATGAGCAGTTGTCAAAATTGCTTGAGTCCGTTTTTCAATTAAAAACGGATAAATTAAAAGAAACAGCATAATTATGAAGGCTATAAATACGCATTTTGAAACTAAAGCTATTCGTACACAAATAGAACGCACACAATTTTTAGAACATTCAAGTCCGTTATATTTAACGTCTAGTTATGTTTTTGAAGATGCCGAAGATATGAGAGCTTCTTTTGCCGAAGAAAAAGAACGCAATATTTATAGCAGGTTTACAAACCCTAACACCTCTGAATTTGTAGATAAAATATGCCAATTAGAAGGCGCTGAAAGTGGTTATGCTTTTGCAACAGGAATGTCTGCTGTGTTTTCAACCTTTGCAGCCTTATTAGAATCCGGAGACCATATTGTATCTGCACAATCGGTATTTGGTTCAACACATACGTTGTTTACTACCTATTTGCCTAAGTGGAATATTAATACCAGCTATTTTAAAGTTGACGAGGCAGATAAAATTAAAAGCTTAATTACACCTAACACAAAAATTTTATATGCTGAAACACCAACAAATCCTGCTGTAGATATTTTGGATTTAGAATTTTTAGGAAACATTGCAAGAAGACATAATCTACTGTTAGTTATAGACAATTGTTTTGCAACGCCATATCTTCAAAATCCCATAAAGTTTGGTGCGGATTTAGTGATTCACTCTGCCACAAAATTAATCGATGGGCAAGGCAGAGTTCTTGGTGGTGTTACTGTTGGAAGAGCCGATTTAATAAGAGAGATTTATTTATTTTCAAGAAATACAGGTCCTGCTTTATCGCCATTTAACGCTTGGATATTATCTAAAAGTTTAGAAACACTTGCAGTTCGAGTAGATAGACATTGTGAAAATGCGCTAAAAGTAGCCCAAGTTTTAGAACAACATGCAAATATTATTCTTGTAAAATATCCTTTTTTAAAGTCGCATCCTCAATATGAAATTGCAAAAAAACAGATGAGACAAGGAGGCAATATTGTTGCTTTCGAAATTAAAGGTGGTGTAGAAGCTGGGCGCAAATTTTTAGATTCCTTACAACTATGTTCACTTTCAGCCAATCTCGGAGATACAAGAACAATAGTAACACATCCAGCATCAACAACACATAGTAAATTATCCAAAGAAGAAAGATTAGAAGTGAGTATAACAGATGGTTTGGTTCGGGTTTCGGTAGGATTGGAACATATAGATGATATTATTAACGATTTAAAACAAGCATTACAATGAACATGAAATTAAGTATCTTTGTGAGATGCTTTCTAAAAAAACAAAATATGGTTTAAAGGCGCTAACATTTATCGCCAGAAGAATCGATAATAAACCAGTACCAATTGCAACGATTGCTAAAAGTGAAAATATTTCTCGAAAATTTTTAGAAAGTATTTTACTAACACTTCGTAAAAGTGGTTTTTTAGGATCCAAAAAAGGTAAAGGAGGAGGCTATTATCTTTTAAAAGAACCTAAAGAAATTAATATGTCTTCGGTAATGAGGATATTAGAAGGTCCAATAGCATTGGTGTCTTGTGTGAGTTTAAATTTCTATGAAAAATGTGAAGACTGCCCTGATGAAAAGACTTGTGCGGTTTATAATTTAATGATAGAAGTTAGAGATAGCACCTTAAATATTTTCAATAACAAATCCTTATCAGATTTAATTTAACAAAAAAATAGCAAAAAATAGTTTGTATTATTTTAAAATAGAATACTTTAGCAAATTAATCTATTAATCCGATAGATTAAGTATAAAAATAATTATAAAGATGAATCTAAATTTAGAAATATTAAATAAAGAATTAAGGCATAAAACACCAGAAGAAATAATTGAGTGGGCTTTACCAATATCTAAAAAAAGAATTGTAACAACAAGTTTTGGCATTTATTCGGCTGTGCTTTTAAGTACTTTCTTTCGGAAGGATAAAAACATAAATGTTATTTGGTGTGATACTGGTTATAACACGCCCGAAACATACGAGCATGCTATTAATTTAATTGATAACTATAAGTTAAATATTCATCATTATGTTCCTCTACAAAGTAAAGCATATACAGATGCTACAATTGGATTGCCTGAAATTACAGACCCTAAACATGAAGAGTTTACAGAGATAGTAAAACTAGAACCTTTTAGAAGAGCCTTAAAAGAACATCAACCAAAAGTGTGGTTTACTAATATAAGAATAAGACAAACCGAATACAGAAATTCACAAGATATATTGAGTTTAAGCAAAGATGGAATTCTAAAAATCAGCCCTTTTTATTATTGGACTGATGGGGATTTAGATAAATATATGGAAACACACAAATTACCAAAAAACGACTCTTATTTTGATGTAACAAAAGTATTGTTAAATAGAGAATGTGGAATTCACCTACAATAGTTAAGAAAAATTATGCAGAGTTTCAGAACAGAAATAGAAAATCCTATTGTTGAAAAAGACATTATTGAATTAGAAAAAAAAATTCAATTATTTAAAGAAGGTCTAATCGACGAAGAACGCTTTAGAAGTTTACGTTTAGCTCGAGGTGTTTATGGTCAGCGTCAATTTGGTGTGCAAATGATTCGTCTTAAAATACCCTATGGCAAGGTTACAGGAAATCAATTATTAAGAATTTCTGATGTTGCAGATGAATATTCCACAGGGAAATTACATATTACAACCCGTCAAGATATACAAATTCATTATGTGAGTTTAGATAGAACTCCAGAACTTTGGGCACAATTAGAGCGTGACGATGTTACCTTGCGTGAAGCTTGCGGTAATACAATTAGAAATATTACCGCTAGTGCAACCGCAGGTATAGATGTAAATGAACCATTTGACGTTTCGCCTTATGCTCATGCTGTTTTTCAATTTTTCTTAAGAAATCCTATTTGTCAGGAAATGGGTCGAAAATTTAAAATTTCTTTCTCATCTTCTGATACTGATTCTGCTTTGAGTTATATGCATGATTTAGGATTTATTCCAAAAATAAAAAATAACGAAAAAGGATTTAAAGTTTTAATAGGAGGTGGCTTAGGTTCGCAACCAAGACATGCCGATATATTGTATGAATTTTTGCCAGTACATAAAATAATTCCTGTGACAGAAAGTGTATTACGAATTTTTGACCGTCATGGAGAACGGGCAAGGCGTCAAAAAGCGAGAATGAAATTTCTTTTAAAAGACATTGGATTAAAAAATTTTGTAAAGCTCATTGAAAAAGAACAAAAAGCATTATCACATCAAGATGTTTTTATTGATACTACCGACTTTGATACTGAAATTAGTATTCCAGAAGTTTCAAATGTAAAAATCAATATTGATAATGAATCTGATTTTAATACATGGAAAAAATTAAATGTAATTCAGCAAAAACAAAAAGGATTTTTTGCAATTGGCATAAAAGTAAGACTGGGAGATTTTTCAACTCAAAAAGCAAGAGAATTAGCTCGTTTAATTAAAAACTATGCAGCAAACGAATTACGTTTTACGTTAAGACAAAATATTCTTATTCGTCATGTAAAAGAAGAATTACTCCCATTATTTTACCAAAAACTAAAAGTATTGGGATTTACAGAATTAGGATATAATTCAACCGTAGATATTACCGCTTGTCCTGGCACGGACACCTGTAATTTAGGTATCGCTAGCAGTACAGGAATTGCGATAGAGCTAGAGAGAGTCCTTATAGAAGAATATCCTCAATATATTAATAATAAGGAAATTACTATAAAAATTAGTGGCTGCATGAATGCTTGTGGGCAGCACAATATGGCACATATAGGTTTTCAAGGTATGTCTATTAACATCGGTAAATTGGTAATTCCTGCAGTGCAGATTTTGCTTGGCGGAAGTGTTTTAGGCAATGGAAAAGGACGATTCTCTAACAAGGTAATTAAAATACCATCTAAAAGAGGTCCTGACGCATTGCGATTATTGTTGAATGATTTTCAAGCTAATTCATTTGCTAATTCATTTTTAGAATATTATGATATTAAAGGCGAAAAATATTTTTACGATTTATTGAAACCACTTGCAAATACTTCTAATATTACTGAAAATGATTTTATAGATTGGGGAACAACCAATCAATATGTAAAAGCAATTGGTATTGGTGAATGTGCTGGCGTTATCATAGATTTAGTAGCAACATTGATGCTGGAAGCTAAAGAAAAATTAGATTTAGCCGATGAAGCCTATTTAAACAATAAATGGGCAGATGCCATATATCAGGTATATGCTGCATTTGTAAATGGAGCAAAAGCATTGTTACTTATTGAAGATAAAAAGACTAACACCCAAGCTTCAATAATCGCTTTATTTGATGAAACTTTTATTGAGACTCAAAAAATAGTACTTCAATCTAGTTTTAAAGAATTAGTCTATCAAATAAATAAAAATCAACCAAGTTTCAAGTTTGCCAAAGTATATATAAATCAAGCTAAAGATTTCTTTGAAATAATTGAAGCTTATAGAATTAAAGAATTAGAATATGAAGGATAGAAGAACTCCAAAACTAACAATAGTTGGAGCGGGTCCTGGAGACCCGGATTTAATTACTATTAAGGCAATAAAAGCTTTAAAAACTGCAGACGTAATATTATATGATACACTTATAAATAGAGACTTACTTAACTATGCATCTCAAGAAGCTGAACTCATTTTTGTAGGTAAGCGTAAAGGTTGTTCAGCATACCAACAAGACCAAATCAATGAACTTATAGTGAGTAGAGCAAAAAGTAACGGACATGTGGTTAGATTAAAAGGAGGAGACCCATTTATTTTTGGGCGAGGAGCCGAAGAGATAGATTATGTGCAACAGTTTGGTATCGAAACCTATATGATTCCTGGGATATCGTCAGCAATGGCAGTTCCTGCATATCAAGGAATTCCATTAACCAAAAGAGGAGCGTCTGAAAGCTTTTGGGTAATTACAGGAACAACTAAATCACATAAATTATCTAACGATATTGCTTTAGCAGCCAAATCTACAGCAACTGTTGTTATTTTAATGGGAATGGGAAAGTTAAACGAAATAGTTCAAGTGTTTTCTACTGAAAACAAACAAAACACTCCAGTAGCGATTATTCAAAACGGAACAACGAAAAACGAGAAATTTGGAGTAGGAACAATTGAAACTATTAGTCGAATTGTAAAAGATAAAAAATTGTCTTCTCCAGCCATTATTATTATTGGAGAAGTAGTACGAGGACGAGTTAAATTAAATTCTATATTTCAAGAATTAAAAGAAGAAATGTTTGCTATTTAGCTAATGGAACGGAATAATTTATATCCAATTTTTTTAAAAGTTCATCAACTCAATGTGCTTATTATTGGAGGCGAAAAAGTTGCATTAGAAAAACTATCCTTTATGTTAAAATCAAGTCCGAATGCTCAAGTTACAATGATTGCTTTAGAATTTTTGGACGAGTTAATTGTTTTGGCAGAAAAACATGACGTTTTATTAGTACATAATACCGTTTATAGTCACACTGTTTTACAAGAGTATCATTTGGTTATTGCAGCAACAAACAATTATAAAGTAAATAAGCAAGTTTATAATGATGCTAAAAGAATAAACTTATTGGTAAATGTTGCTGACACACCTGATTTATGCGATTTTTATCTTGGCGGAATTGTAACCAAAGGACATATAAAAATAGCAATTTCAACAAATGGAAAATCACCAACAATGGCAAAACGATTGCGTCAGTTTTTTGAAGATGTAATTCCTGATGAAATTGATGATTTAACACAAAATTTAAATCGGTTTAGAAAAGAAATTAAAGGAGACTTTGC
>JADFSQ010000071.1 GCA_022560715.1 Bacteroidota bacterium | reverse complement strand
AAACTTTTGTAACAGTTCCAAAACCTAATTCGGCTACAATTTCTGCCGATAAAATGAATGTAGTATATCGTGGTGTAAAAAACCCAATGACGATTTCGTTTGCTGGTATTTCGGATAATAATGTTAGAGCCAGCGCATCTGGTTTAACACGAATTAAAGGAAGTAAATATATAATAGATGTAACAAAAGTTAAAGGCAGAGAGGTTACGATTAATGTAACAGGAATATTACCTGGTGGAGAAAGAGTTAGTGATGGAGCAAAATTTAGAATCAAAGATTTACCAAGGCCAACAGGGACTTTAAGAGGCGAAAGCGGTTTAATAAAAATGCAACGTAAAAGCCTTGAAATTTCAACTATTGGTGCAAAATTTGAAGATTTTGATTTTGAATTACCTTTGAATGTTAAAGGATTTAAGTTTAAAGTTCCGGGACAGCCAACAATAAATGTTAGTGGTAATAAGTTAAATAGTAGAGCAAAATCTGCGTTGCGTAAAGCAAAACGTGGTTCTGCAGTACAGATATTTAATATAGAAGCGAAAGCAAAAGGTGTAAGCATTATACTTAAAAAAGTATCACCTGTCTTTATTGAGCTAACAAACTAAAAAGGATAGAAAAATTAATCTGTCTTAATTAATATAGAATAAAATGAGAAATTTTAAAAATTTATTAGTTATCGTTTTATGTGTTCTTGCTGTAACAAGTACTTTTGCACAAGCTAATATTTTAAATGCGAAAAGTCCAGATGAAATTGGTGTTAAAACAGACGCACAAATAGCATTAGACAACGATAAACCATTAGAATATGGATATGTCGATGATAGAGATATCCTATATTCCAGAATGATATGGGAAAAAATAGTTCTTGACGAACGTATAAACTTCCCATTGTATTATCCTATAGACACTAATAATATTGGCAGAAACAGACGCTCTTTATTCGATGTGTTAATGACGAGTGTTAAAAATGGAGACATCGAAAATATTTATGATGATTCTTATTTTACGACCAAACGTACACTAAAGGATATTGAAGGTGCTTTAAAAATGGTTGATACAACCGAGTTAGGGATTGAACAAATAAATGCAGGCGAAGAGCTCTCGGCTGAATATATTAATACAAGAGAAATTACAGCTGCAGATATTGTTGAGTACCACATTAAAGGACTTTGGTATTTCGATAAGCGTTTAAGTGAGTTAAGATATCGTTTATTGGGTATTGCTCCAGTAGCACCTGATGTTAACTTTATAGATACCGACGAAAGCGATTTAGTACCTTTATTTTGGGTATTCTTTCCAGATGCCAGAGAAGTCTTGCACAAAGCAAAGGCATTTAATGGAAAAAATAGTGCTATGCCTATATCATTCGATCACCTCTTAAATTCCAGACGTTTTAACGGCTATGTGTTTAGAGAAGAGAATATACAAGGCGATAGGGCAGTTAGCGAATACATTACTAATAATGCATTAATGCAACTTTTAGAATCGGACAGAATTAAAGAAAAGATTCGAAATTTCGAACAAGATATGTGGAGCTACTAAAAAAGTAGTGAAAACAATAATTTAAAACGCTTACAATGATTTGTAAGCGTTTTTTTTTATTGTCATTCCTGCGAAAGCAGGAATCCATCTATATAGCATAGTATTTTATTTATTTTTAGAAATTAAATCTATTTATATTAGCATACCTATGAGAAAAGTAGATTTTATAATAGTTGGTTCCGGACTTGCAGGAATTCTATTATGCGAAGTGTTAAAACGGCATAACAAATCTTTTGTGGTGTTCGAAAATGAATCACAGCACCCATCAACTGTAGCAGGAGGATTGTACAACCCGGTAGTTTTAAAACGGTTTACACAAGTATGGAAAGCAAAGGAGCAGCTTGATTTAGGTTTGCCAATATACCATCAATTAGAACAACGTTTAAACATTAAACTCGACTATAAAATTCCGGTCTATCGCTTGTTTGCATCAATAGAAGAACAAAACAATTGGTTTGAAGCCTGTGATAAGCCAAACCTATCTCAATTTCTTTCTTCAGAAATACTTCATATAGATACTTCAGCCGTAAAAAGTAATTTTGGGTTTGGAAAAGTACTTGGAACAGGTCGAATAGATACGGCAATACTGGTAAAAAGTTATAGAGAGCATCTTCAAAAAAACAAACAACTTATTAAAGAAACGTTTGTTTATGGTGAGCTTATTTGTAAACAAACCCAAGTGTCTTATAATGATTTTAAAGCCAAACATATTGTTTTTGCTGAAGGTTTTGGGGTAACAGATAATCCATTTTTTAATTACTTGCCATTAAAACCAACTAAAGGCGAACTTTTAACCATTCACGCACCAGATTTAAAGATTGATTTTGTGTTAAAATCCAGTGTATTTTTAATTCCTTTGGGAAATGATTTATATCATGTAGGAGCTACTTATGATTGGGATGATATGAGTCCAAATATTACTGCAAAAGCAAAAAAAGAACTTTTAAACAAGCTGGATAAATTTTTAAATTGTGAATATAAAGTCATAGACCAAGTAGCAGGAATTAGACCAACAGTTAAAGACAGGAGACCTATAGTTGGGCAACACCACCAACATAAAAATATGTTTATTTTAAATGGATTAGGAACAAGAGGCGTAATGATAGCACCTTATGTTGCAGAGCAATTATTCAATTATATAGAATATGGGAGTCCTTTAGAAACCGAAATAAATATTTGTAGGTTTAACTAAACACTAAATTATTTTTTAGCTAAACTCTTATCGAAGTTCATAAACAAATTAATCCAAATATTTCTGGAAAGTCTCGAAATTACAGGTAAAAACACTACCAAAGTAATTATTATACTTATAAAAGTAGTATTAATATTTGCACTTAAAAAGATAAAGGAAATAATAAAAGCAGCAACTGCAAAAGCTATACTAATAGCATAGCTAACATACATCGAGCCGTAAAAAAATGAAGGTTCTATTTTATATTTGGTGTTACAGTTAGAACAGCGTTCATGCATTTTTAAAGTGTCTGAAATGATATAAGCATTTTTATTTATATACATAGATTCCTCATGACATTTTGGGCAACTTCCTGTTAAAATACTATATAACTTATTTCCTTTCTTTAACATGTACAATTGTGTTATTTTTGCGTTTAACGATTGCAAAATTAAGATTTTTTAAGTAGTAATTTTGTAACTTTTGCAACAAAGATGCTTAATATACACAAAGTTTCTATTTCATTTCAAGGCGATTATTTATTCGAGGATATTACCTTTCGGTTAAGAAATGGCGATCGTGTTGGTTTGGTTGGAAAAAATGGAGCAGGAAAGTCAACATTGTTAAAAATTTTGTCTGGAGAAATGGAATATGATTCCGGGCAAATAGCTGCTGAAAAAGAAGTTTCAATTGGTTTTTTAAAGCAAGATATCGATTTTGTTTACGGAAGAACAGTATTGGAAGAATCGTATCAAGCATTCACAGAAATAAAAATACTTGAAGCCAAAATTGAAAATATAAACAAGCTACTTGTAGAACGAACTGATTATGAAAGCGAAGCCTATCATCAATTAATGATAGATGTAAATGAAATTCAGCATCAATACGAAATAATAGGAGGTTATAACTATCAAGGCGAAACCGAAAAAATCCTTCAGGGTTTAGGTTTTAAACGTGAAGATTTTAATAAACTTACAGATACCTTTTCTGGAGGTTGGCGTATGCGTATTGAATTGGCAAAATTGTTACTGCAAAATAACGATGTGCTGTTATTAGATGAGCCAACCAATCATCTCGATATTGAATCTATTATTTGGTTGGAAGGATTTTTAAAAAACTATACTGGAGCCATTGTAATTGTGTCGCATGATAAGATGGTTTTGGATAATGTAACAAATCGTACTATAGAAATATCTTTAGGCAGAATTTATGATTATCCTAAACCGTATTCGGAATACTTAATATTGCGTTCAGAAATCAGAGCACAGCAATTAGCCTCGCAAAAAAATCAGCAAAAGCAAATACAGCATACCGAGAAGCTTATAGAAAAATTCAGAGCCAAAGCTACTAAAGCTACCATGGCACAATCTCTTATAAAAAAATTGGATAAACTTGAACGCATTGAAGTAGATGAAGAAGATAATAAGATTATGTCATTGCATTTTCCTATTTCTATTACACCTGGGAAAGTGGTATTAGAATCAGAAAACATCGCAAAAAATTATGGAGAATTACAGGTTTTGCAACATGTAAATCTACTTGTAGAGCGAAACAGTAAAATTGCATTTGTCGGAC
Source organism: Bacteroidota bacterium (assembly GCA_022560715.1). Lineage (GTDB taxonomy): Bacteria > Bacteroidota > Bacteroidia > Flavobacteriales > Flavobacteriaceae > PRS1. Next base: position 3,730 of record JADFSQ010000071.1, on the reverse strand, counting down.
AAAATGGTCAAGGCAAAACTACGTTGGCAAAAATAATTGTCAACGAAATTCCTTTTGACGGAAACCTAAAATTAGGACATAATGTACAGATTGGATATTTTGCTCAAAATCAAGTTGATTTTTTAGATGGCAGTAAAACGGTTTTAGATACCATGATTGATGCTGCAAATAAAACCAATAGAAGCAAAGTGCGAGATATTCTCGGAGCATTTTTATTTCGTGGCGATGATGTGGAAAAATATGTGAGAGTACTTTCGGGAGGCGAACGAAACCGTTTAGCACTAGCGAAATTATTGTTGCAACCTTTAAATTTTTTAGTGATGGACGAACCAACCAACCATCTCGATATTACATCAAAAAATGTGTTGAAACAAGCTTTAAAAAAGTTTGAAGGTACATTAATTGTGGTTTCGCACGATAGAGATTTTCTTAAGGGATTAACCAATAAAGTTTATGAATTTAAAGACCAGCGTATTAAAGAGTATTTAGGCGATATCGATTTTTATTTAGAGCAGCGAAATATTCAAAACTTAAGAGATGTGGAAAAACGGGATGTAATAGAAAAAGAGATCACAAAAGGGAATAATAAACAATCCTATCAAGATCAAAAAAAACTTAAATCTATTAATAATAAATTAAGTAAAGTAGAAGCCCAAATTCATCAATTAGAGATAGAAATAAAAGATATTGATGTTGAATTAGAAATAAATTATGATGCTACTGTTTCTAACCCGTTATTCTTTGATGAATATCAAAAAAAGAAGGAAAATCTTAATTTATTAATGGAAATCTGGGAAGATATTCAGTTAGAAATTGAAGAAATTAAAATGTAGTATGTTTCTCACTCATTTACCGTTCGTCGAAAAAACTTGGTAGTTTGTCGAATTATTTGTATGTTCGTCATCAGATTTATAACCCAATTGAAATCTACTACTATGAAAACCATAAAATTAACACTATTATTCTGTTTAATTACCACTTTGGCATTTTGTAATATTTCAGTAAAAGAAAAGAATGCTTTATTGGCAATATGTAACGCAACAAATGGCGAAAACTGGACTGTGTCCTGGAATACAAATACACCAGTTTCTACTTGGAATGGTGTTACTGTAGAGCAAGATAAGGTTGTTGCACTGGATTTGAGTTTTAATAATCTGGTAGGTACTTTACCTATTGAAATAGGAGACCTTGTTAACTTAAGAACCCTTAATTTATTCAGAAATAAAATTACTGGATTCATACCAAATTCTATTGGAAATTTAATTCAGTTACAAGAATTGAATATTGCTTTTAATAGCCTTGAAGGAAATCTCCCTAATAGTATAGGAAACTTAAATAAACTTGTAAAGTTAGAGTTGTTTATGAATAGATTAGAAGGAAATATTCCATGTACAATTAGTGGTTTAATTAATTTAGAAAAGTTAGAAATGTTTAACAACGATTTTCATGGCTCAATACCAGCTGAAATAGGTTCGCTAACTAAACTTAAAGAAATATCTTTGAGCAGTAACCGTTTGTCAGGTAAAATTCCTTCAACTTTTAAGAATCTGGTTTTATTAGAAAAATTAAGTCTTTTCGATAACAGCCTGTTTGGTGTTGTGCCTTCTATTTTAGGAGATTTAGTAAATTTAGAAGAGTTGATTTTATCCGATAATTTGTTCTACGGAACGATTCCAACGGAGCTTTCAAATCTTACAAAATTAAAAGTGTTAATGCTTAACAATAACGATTTAAAAGGTGATTTTGCTGCATTGGCAAAAAGCATTCCTACAATGTTACAATTTGAATATATTAATTTAAGCGAAACAAACAATTCTGTATTGGTTGATACAGATTAGATAAAAAATTAATCATAGTAATTATTTTTATATTGGTAAAATGTCATTTCATATTTGGAGTGGCATTTTTTTAAACATTAATACTTGCAATAAATTAAAAGCGTTGTATATTTGCAATCCTATATCGCGGGATAGAGCAGTAGGTAGCTCGTTGGGCTCATAACCCAAAGGTCGCTGGTTCGAGTCCAGCTCCCGCTACTAAACGAGACTCAAGTGTTTTTTGCATTTGAGTCTTTTCTTTTTTATATGCATAAGCTTCTAAATAACAATTAGTTAATTCAAAAATCAAGTTGATTTTACTGGTTCGACATTCCTTATTTTTCAAAGAAAATTTAAATCCTTCAGGAAACACTACATTTTGAAATGCTCTTTTATTTCTATAATCAAGAGAATCATAGAATAATGAAGGGTTTTCAGCAATTTTTAAGAATTTTTTTATTAAATTTTCTTGGTTCGACATTTTTGTTGGCAAGCTCTCTAAAGCTTTCTTCTTTTCATTAATTTGAGTTTTAAGTTTTGAGCTATGCTTATAATATAAATCATCAGAGAATTTATCTAATAGATAACCTAATTCAATTGTATCCAATTGCTCTTGAAGTTCATTCATTTCTTTTTTTAAAAATCTTTTTTTATCACTTAACCCATTCATTTCAAAATCTATTATTTTAGTGATTTGCTTAGAGAACAGTTTATGAAATCTTTTTGAAAATTTTAGTGAACTAAGTATGCTACTAAATTGTTCATGTAATCCAATATTAAGTGATTTAGATTTGGTATTTGCATTTGCAGTTTTATTGCATTTGCAACATTTGTAATAGTTAATGTGTTTTTTCTTATTGAGATACGAAGTCATTTTCTGATTACAATCATCACAGATTAGAAATTTAGGAGTTAAAGGCGTATTGACTTTACCATTGATTTTAGCAATTCCTAACTGATTAGAGCCAGATAATCGTTCCTGTAACAAGTCATACTCTTTCTTAGTTATAATCGGTGTCCAATGTCCTTTTATCTTTGTATTTGGGAGTAAGCTATTAGTGAAATACCCAGCATAAAATGGTTTACTCCACATCACGCTTATGCTTTGCTTTGGTATATATAATCCATTAGTTAAGAGCCAATCTTGTATTTCTTTATCAGTATAATGACGATATATTTTCAATTTAAAAGCTTCTTTAAGTAAAAGCCCATGTTTGTTAAGTTTAATTTCTTGATTAGCTTGAACTTTTAAAGGATCAGTTACACGAGGACCAAAGTGGTCATATCCTCTTGGAGCGCGACCTAAAAAGATACCATTCCCCAAGGCATTAATCATACCTGGTATGATAACATCTTGACGATTAAAATTTTCTTTTTGAGCCTGTAGAAGTTGGGTTGAAAACTCGTGTTCATTACGTTCTGTAATCGTGTTATGATTACTGCTTACAGAGTATAGAAAGATGCCATATTCTTTTCTTAAATGTACAAACAACTTTATATGATCTGATCCAGCTCTTCCAAATCTACTTGGAGACCATATGAGAATAATTTTAGGGTGTTTAGCTTTAGGGGTATGTTTAATAGCATCTATTAGCTCATTGAGAGTCTTTTGGGTATTAATTCTTTTAGAGCTTTCATATTCTGCATCAAATTCTTTAGTTATTATTAAATTATACTTGGCAACAAACTCTTTTATTCTCTTAATTTGTGTTTCAGTACTTCCGTTTTTTAAGAACTGTTCTTTTGAAGACACTCTAGTATATGACCAAACAATAGCACCTAAAAAGTCTAGGATAGTCATATTTTTAATTTTTCTCATTTTAGTTTAATTTAATTATCAAAAATCAGTTTTACATCTTTGGGCAAAACAAGGTCATCCAATGCACCCGCAAAAAGAATCAAGGGGATTTTAA
>JADFSQ010000070.1 GCA_022560715.1 Bacteroidota bacterium | reverse complement strand
CCAATTATTGGAAATGTATGTATGGATATGATTATGGTCGATATCTCCAATATTGATTGTAAAGAAGGCAATGAAGTTATAATTTTTGGAGAACATGCGTCTGCCGAAAATTTTGCTGCAGCCACTAAATCCATTTCTTACGAAATAATTACAACCATTTCTCAACGCATTAAACGCTTAATAATCAAATAATTATTTAGTGCTATTTGATATTTATATTTTTAATTGTTAAGGCATATAACAAAACTAAAGCTCCTGATGAAGAAGTTCCACCAGCAGGACCTACAGACAATGATTTACTTGCAGAAATTAGAGATTTATTGAAGAAATAATTTTGTTTAGTATTTCCCACACTACATCTTTTATTAACTAAATCACTTTGTATTAGAAATGTTTTTTTATTTATGTTTTTAAACTTCCTAAATGAATAAATAATTACTTTTGTTTTTTAATCGTAATATAAAAATGAAAATAGCTGTAGTTGGTGCCACCGGAATGGTTGGTGAAGTTATGCTTAAAGTTCTTGCAGAACGTAATTTTCCTATAACTGAATTAATTCTTGTTGCTTCAGAAAAATCTGTTGGGAAAATAATTTCATTCAAAAACAAAGACCATAAAGTAGTTGGTCTTGAAACTGCTGTTTCAATGTCTCCAGATATTGCTTTGTTTTCTGCCGGAGGAAGCATTTCTCTGGAATGGGCTCCAAAATTCGTCGAAGTTGGAACAACTGTTATCGATAATTCTTCGGCTTGGCGAATGTATCAAAATATAAAATTAGTTGTTCCTGAAATTAATGCAAATCAACTTACGAGAGAAGATAAAATAATAGCTAATCCTAATTGCTCAACGATACAAATGGTGATGGTTTTAGCGCCTTTACACAAAAAGTATAAAATTAAACGCATTGTAGTTTCGACCTATCAATCCATTTCTGGTACAGGAGTAAAAGCTGTTAAACAGTTAGAAAATGAACTTGCTGGTATTAAAGGAGAAATGGCTTATCCTTATCCTATTCATCAAAATGCTTTGCCACATTGTGATGTGTTTGAAGATAATGGTTATACCAAAGAAGAGATGAAACTAGTGCGCGAAACTCAAAAAATTCTTGACGATAAAACCATAGCTGTAACAGCTACTGCTGTAAGAATTCCAACGTCTGGTGGTCACAGCGAATCTGTTAATATTGAATTTAAAACCGATTTTGAAATCACTGATATTAGAGCCTTATTAAATGATACTTCTGGTGTAACCGTACAGGACAATCCAGATATTAATGTATATCCAATGCCAATTTATGCGCATGGAAAAGATGATGTTTTTGTTGGAAGAATACGACGCGATGAATCACAACAAAATTCGTTAAACCTCTGGATTGTGAGTGATAACCTCCGAAAAGGAGCTGCCACAAATACAGTTCAGATTGCGGAGTATTTAGTTGAAAACAACTTGGTCTAAATTCTTTCTTCGTTTTATAGTATCTTTAAAAAAATCTAAAAAAATTCAAAATGAAGAATCTCGTAACTTCTCTCGCCCTAATACTATTTCTTTTTTCTTGTAAACAAGACGAAAAAACAAAAACTCAAACTATTACTGTGAATTATCCAGAAACTAAAAAAGTAGATACTGTTACAAATTATTTTGGTACAGATGTAAGAGATCCATATCGTTGGTTAGAAGACGATAGAAGCGCAGAAACCGAAGCGTGGGTTAAAACTCAAAACGAAACTACTTTTGGTTATTTAGATAATATCCCCTTTAGAGAAGAGCTTAAGCAACGATTAGAAAAATTATGGAATTACGAAAAAGTAGGAGCTCCCTTTAATGAAGGCGACTACAGCTATTTTTACAAAAACGATGGGCTTCAAAATCAATATGTTATATATAGACACAAAAAGAATAAAGATTCTGGAACTGCTGAAGTGTTTTTAGACCCAAATACTTTTTCTGAAGATGGAACAATTTCGTTGGGTGGCATGAGTTTTTCCAAAGATGGTAAAACTTTAGCATATAGTATTTCTGAAGGTGGCAGTGATTGGAGAAAAATTTTGGTTATGAATACCGAAACTAAAACAATAATTGAAGACACTTTAATAGATATTAAATTCAGTGGTATGTCTTGGTATAAAAACGAAGGCTTTTATTACTCAAGTTACGACAAGCCAAAAGGAAGCGAACTCTCTGCAAAAACCGATCAACACAAAGTTTACTATCACAAAACAGGAACAAAACAGACAGAAGATACTTTGATTTTTGGCGGAATTGAAAAAGAAAAACATCGCTATATTTATGCTAAAGTTACCGAAGATGATAACTATCTTATTATTGCGCCAAGGGTTTCAACTTCTGGAAACAAACTGTATATTAAAAACTTATCAAAACCAAATAGTCCATTAGTAACAATTTTAGATCATATTAATAGCGATACTTCTATTATAGACAATGTAGGAAGCAAACTTTACCTGGTTACGAACTTAAATGCTCCAAACAAAAAAATTGTGACGGTTGATGTTGCTAATCCAACTTCTGAAAATTGGGTGGATTTTATTCCAGAAACCGAACATGTTTTATCGCCTTCAATTGGAGGTGGCTATTTCTTTGCTGAATATATGGTTGATGCTGTTTCTAAAGTGAAACAATACGACTACAATGGAAACTTTATTCGTGATATTAAATTGCCAGGTGTTGGAAACGCAAATGGTTTCGGCGGAAAAAAAGAAGATAAAATAGACTATTATTCGTTTACAAATTATAACACGCCATCAAGTATTTATAAATACGATATAGAAACAGGAAAATCTGAATTATACTGGAAACCTTCTATTGAGTTTAATAGTGATGACTATGTAAGTAAACAAGTGTTTTATAACTCTAAAGATGGAACTAAAATACCTATGATTATTACTCATAAAAAAGGTATAGAATTAAATGGTGAAAATCCAACAATTCTTTATGGTTACGGAGGGTTTAATATAAGTTTAAACCCGTCATTTAGTATTACAAATGCAGTTTGGATGGAACAAGGAGGCGTTTATGCTGTACCTAATTTACGTGGTGGTGGCGAATATGGAAAAGAGTGGCACAACGCAGGAACGAAACTAAAAAAGCAAAATGTTTTTGACGATTTTATTGCCGCTGCCGAATATTTGATTGAAAATAATTATACTTCAAAAGAGTTTCTTGCAATAAGAGGAGGCTCTAATGGTGGTTTATTAGTCGGAGCAACAATGACACAACGTCCAGATTTAATGAAAGTAGCGCTTCCTGCTGTTGGTGTTTTAGACATGCTGCGATATCACACCTTTACCGCAGGAGCAGGCTGGGCTTATGACTATGGAACGGCTGAAGAGAATAAAGAAATATTTAATTATTTATTAGGCTATTCACCAGTACACAATGTTAAAGAAGGTGTGCAATATCCTGCTACTTTAATCACAACAGGAGATCATGATGATAGAGTTGTGCCAGCTCATAGTTTTAAATTTGCAGCAGAACTTCAAAGTAAACAAACTGGAAATAGTCCTGTTTTAATTAGAATAGAAACTGATGCAGGTCATGGCGCAGGAACTCCAGTAAGCAAAATTATTGAACTATATGCCGATATTTTTGCATTTACTTTTTACAATATGGGATTTGAAGTGTTGCCAAGTAAAACTCAAGAGAAACTTAAAGATTAATCTTTATAATATTCGTGAGGTTTTAGTATATCGAATACCTCTTTCTTCTAAATAGGATATAATATACTTAAAACACTTTTCATGTTTTCCTACTAACTCAGGAGGAAAAACTCCTTTTTCTGTAAACAAGCCATCTAAAAACAAGTTGGTTGCAGCGGTGGCTGTATAACCTGTTGTTCTTGCCATCGATGAAGTTTGAGTTTCATTACAATACTCATCGTACAAATGATAAACAATTTCTTCAGTTTGTCCTTTAGCATTCTTACCTTTTACTGTAACTCGCATTATTGTAAATTCTTCTTCGGTTTCGCCAAGTTTCCATTCGTTAAAAAGAATTTTGCTTGTAAACTCTAAAGGAGAAATTGAATTGCCACCAACTTCAATATTGTCTGTACTAAAAAAACCGCTTTCTTTTAAAACCCTTACGTACTCAACATGTCCTGGATAGCGCAGTGTTTTTTCTTTCATGTTTGGAATATGTGACATTGTATATATTATTGACCTCAACCCATCCGAATTGAAGGATTCTAAAGTGCCTACTTTATCAAATTCTACATATTCACAGTCTGTCAAAGCTTCTCTGGTTATGATTTTACCATTTTCTATATATCGTGCCGGTCGTGTGTATTCTTCAATAACATCGATAGGAGAAAATGGGGCTTTATAGTTAAAAGGCCATTTCTTAACTTTTGGTAAGCCACCAACTAAACATTCGAAATCGGTTAATTTTAATTTTTCATTATAATATCCTAAAATAAGATTGTCCATTCCTGGTGCAACTCCACAATCTATAATTGCTGTTACGTTTTTTTCTTTTGCCAAAGTATCTAACTCCAAAGCGTTTTCTGGGAAAAAGGAAATGTCTATTACATTCATCTCAGCTTCAATAATAGCTTTCAAGGTTTTAAAGCCTAAAAAACCTGGGACAGCGCAAACCACCAAATCGTGTTGCTTAATGGTTTTTTGTAACTGCTCTTTGTTTGTGACATCTACTTGCAGAATCGTAATGTTATTGCATTTTTGCTTTACCTTTTCTAGTACACTTTGATTAAGGTCGGCTAATGTTACATTGTGTTTTTTAGACAAGTCTATTGCTATTGCACTACCTATCATACCTGCGCCTAATACAATAATATTGCTCATGTTGAAAAAATTAAATTAATAAAAAGTTGAAATTGAAGAATTAAAATTAAGACGTATTTATAATCCCGGAATTAAAACCCAAGGCATTTGGTTAATACTAATTATTCTTTTTTCTAGCATACTACAAAAGCATTAGTTTTCCAATGGCTTTTCCATTACAAAATCTTCCATAAATTTAGTAGTATAATTTCCAGCTACATAATCAGGATGATTCATTAATTGCTGATGAAACGGAATAGTAGTCTTAACACCTTCTATAACAAACTCGTCAAGAGCGCGTTTCATTTTGTTAATTGCTTCTTCGCGTGTTTGTGCTGTTGTAATTAATTTCGCAATCATCGAATCGTAATTTGGCGGAATCGTATAGCCTGCATAAACATGTGTATCTAATCGTACACCATGTCCTCCTGGAGCATGTAGTGTAACTATTTTTCCTGGAGAAGGTCTAAAATCGTTAAAAGGGTCTTCAGCATTAATTCTACATTCTATTGAATGCATGTTTGGTAAATAATTTTTACCTGATATTGGCACGCCTGCTGCTACTAATATTTGCTCTCGTATTAAATCTATGCCTATAACTTGTTCGGTTATTGGGTGTTCCACTTGAATACGAGTGTTCATTTCCATGAAATAGAATTTTCTGTTTTTATCAACTAAAAACTCTATAGTTCCTGCACCTTCATATTTAATAAATTCAGCAGCTTTTACGGCAGCTTTTCCCATTTTATTACGAAGCGAACTGGTCATAAATGGGGATGGTGCTTCTTCGGTTAATTTTTGGTGACGCCGTTGTATTGAACAATCTCTTTCGGATAAATGGCATGCTTTCCCTCTGGAATCGCCTACAATTTGAATTTCGATATGCCGAGGTTCTTCAATCAATTTCTCCATATACATATCGTCGTTCCCAAATGCTGCTTTAGACTCATGTCTTGCTGAATCCCAGGCATCTTTTAAGTCTTCTGGCTTCCAAACTGCTCGCATCCCTTTACCTCCACCACCTGCAGTAGCTTTTAGCATAACTGGATATCCTGTTTTTTTAGCTGTTTTTTTGCAATCTTCAAAATTTTCAATAATGCCATCGCTTCCTGGTACGCATGGTACTCCTGCTTTTTTCATAGTTGCTTTTGCTGAAGCCTTATCTCCCATTTTGTCAATCATTTCTGTAGAAGCTCCAATAAACTTTATTTTATGCTCTTCACAAATTTTTGAAAATCTTGCGTTTTCAGATAAGAAACCATATCCCGGATGAATTGCATCTGCATTGGTAATTTCGGCAGCAGCAATAATATTTGCCTTTTTTAAATAAGATTCGCTACTTGGAGCAGGTCCTATACAAACTGCTTCATCAGCAAACTTAACATGAAGGCTTTCGGCATCTACAGTAGAATAGACAGCAACCGATTTAATTCCCATTTCTCTACAAGTTCTAATAATGCGTAGCGCTATTTCTCCTCTGTTTGCTATAAGTATTTTTTTAAACATAAATTCTTCAAATATTCAATATTCAAAAAACAAATTCCAAAAAATAACTTTGGTATTTGGAAATTGAAAGTTGGGATTTATATTACGATGGATCTACTAAAAATAATGGTTGGTCGAATTCGACTGGAGAAGAATCGTCAACGAGTATTTTTACAATTTTTCCGGAAACTTCTGATTCTATTTCGTTGAAAAGTTTCATTGCTTCAATAACGCAAAGCACATCTCCTTCTGTAATAGTTTGTCCTACTTCTACAAACAAGGGTTTGTCTGGAGATGGTTTTCTATAAAAAGTTCCTATTATTGGTGATTTTATTGTGATGTATTTTGAATCATCTTTCGGCGATGTTTCAGTCGGAACATTTGTTGTTTCATTAGGCGCAATAACCGATTGTGGATGTGCTATTTGTGGCATTTGCTGAACAACTGGAACTTGTTGCACTACTGTTTTTACAGAATCTCCTGTTCTAATGGTGATTTTCACATCATCCATTTCAAGTTTAACCTCAGTTGCTCCTGATTTAGCAACAAACTTGATTAAATTTTGAATGTCTTTTAAATTCATAATCAGTTGTTTAAATTAATTAGTTGTAATATTATGAGTTGTACGCCCATTTTAAATAAATTGAGCCCCAAGTAAAACCTCCTCCAAAAGCAGCCATGATTATTTTGTCTCCTTTTTTTAAACCTTCTTTTTCTACTTCATGTAGGATGTTGTTTTGTTTTATTACGTTTGTTACTTGGAATTCTTGGTTATCTGATAGTCTTATAATTTTGCCTGTGTCGTTTAATTGGCCACCTGACGTGAAATAAAAAGCGCTTTGGTTTAAGATTATTTTATTTTCTTCCAGAACTTCTATTACTATAGCTTCAAATTCTTTTAGATAATGGTCTTTTAGGTATAAAGCTTCTGTCATGTATTTGTTGTTTAAAGAGGATTTTTAAATTTTGGGATTTGGCTTAGCTTAGAAAGATGATCAGTAATTGAATCTTCTATTATATTCCTTATGATCAAACCATCAAGGATAATATTCATAATCTTAATTTCATCAGTTTCTATTGCGTATATAACCCTCCAACTATTTGGCAAATCGTATTTCCACAAATTAGTAATTCCATACCTTTGAACATAAACTTTAGGCCATAATTACTTCTGGATTTTTGTACCACAAGCAGGATTTTTCTTAAGATCATCCATTGCTCTGTCTATATATATCCATATAATTGTTTGTCCTCAAACTTGCCTTCTTTTAACAATTCAAAATCCTGCTTCAGCTTCTTATCTACGAAGGCAACAAAAATTTCCTTCATTTTATGACAAGTTCTTCTGAAATTAATTTCTTTATCCTTTTTGGATTATATGTCCAGATTATACATCCATCTTTATCTATAAAGATCTTGCCAGATTCTTGTAGATAATTCAAAATAAGCGAAAATGTTTGATACATCATCTTTCTAGGTAATTTCTTCCATAACTGATATTTCCCACATTCTTGACTATATCTCTGTATGGTTTTCTCTACCATAATAACAGAATCCAATGTTGGGCTATGTAGGATAGTTGTTTTTATCATGTTATATAAACTTATATAATAATTAATATATAAAGCTTTTGAATGATTTATTAACGAAATCTAAAGATTTCTAGTATACGCATGTAAATTTGTAATGTATATCCTGTAGAATCTGCTTTAGGAATCTTTTTAAATGATTATTTCATTTGAATTAAGATGAGAA
>JADFSQ010000069.1 GCA_022560715.1 Bacteroidota bacterium | reverse complement strand
AAATACGCCCAACACAAACAAAATCTTGTTTCGCAGATCTCTTATCTTCCATATTCGAATAAAATTATAGAGCCAGTTCATTCTGCAATTGTTCCTCCAGCTTTTACAATCTGTTCTTTAACGCTTTTTGAGCATTCACATCCTTCAATGGTGACAGCTTTTTTGATGCTTCCCTTTCCCAAAATCTTCACTAAGGGAAGTCTCTTTTTTATTGTACGAATAATATTCTTTTTATTCAATGACTCCGGGCTTACCACCTCCCCTTTTGCAAAATGCTTTTCAATGGTACCCAAGTTTACGACTACAGCATCTGTTCCAAATCTCCTTGTCCTGTAACCCCGAAGCTTTGGATAACGCTTGAACAACTCTCTCACAAGCGGCTGAAAACGGGCCCCTGACCTGGACTTTTGCCCTTTCATTCCTCTTCCAGAATACGTACCTCTTTTTCCCCCTCTTCCAATGCGCTTTTTCGTTTTGCGCCTGGTGCTTTGACGAATATTATGTAACTGCATATTATGATTTCTTTTGCTCTTTTTTGTACAGTCAATACTATGAAATCTGTAAGACTTCTATAACCCCCAAGACGAGCAGCTCTCTCAAAGAACATTTTCTGATCTTTTGGTAGGCGAGTGTCAAATCTTGATTTTTCTTGATTTATTTCCGTAGTTGCCATAATTAAAATGTTTAATACAAATGTACGTTAATTTTCCGTACTATCAAATATTTGTACGGTTATTTTCCGATTTTGAAATATAAAACATTAGCAATAAATATTAGTGCCAATTAAACGATATGTCTTTCTCAATCTCTGGATGCAAACTGTAAAGTACTGGACAGGTTCTGGCGGTATGTTCTAATATTTTTTTATGCTTTGCGTCTGCTTTAAAAGGAAAATTAAAAACAATTTCAATTTTTGAAATTCGTCGTGGATTAGTAGTCATAATTTTGGTAACTTCGGCTATTGTGCCAGACATTTCGATATTTAAATCTTGAGCTTTAATTCCCATTACTGTTAGCATACAATTTGCCAATCCGGTTGCGACAGTATCAGTAGGCGAAAAGGCTTCTCCTTTTCCATTATTGTCGGTTGGTGCATCTGTAATATAGGTGTCGCCCGATTTTAGATGTGTATTTTCCGTGCGAAGGTTTCCTAGATATGTTACTTTAGATGTCATTGTTTAGCTTCAACAATTTTAAGTTCGTGGTACTTTACAATATAAACAGCTTCATTATAATAACCACCAAACATTTTTTTAGAATAGCGAAACTTGTTCTCGACATACTCGGTTTCGATATCGTTACTTGATGCCTTGTATAAATCTTCATCTATAGCCAAACGCAATAAAATGTCCATAGTTAAATCGAAACCTCTCGTTGCGTATTTGTTGGGTTCAGTTTTCCAGACACGCTTATATCGTGTTACAAAACTATTAGATTGCTCCACATCGAACGCTCTGTTTACCGAAGGATAATGAAATTTTAATTTAGACAGATCGTAGTTAGAAATATTTTCGCCTTCAAAAGCTCTACTTTTATTTGTAGTCATTAAAATAATTTCGCGTTCTATTTCCAATTCTTCATCAAGACCATTAAACCCATTAATCATGCTTGAAACGTTTGAGACAAATCCTTCGTTTTCGGTTTCCAAAAACACAATATTAAGCCCTTCTTTAAACTGTTCTTCAATATCTTCTAATAAAATATAATACCCATCCTTACCATCTTCGTCTTTTCTGGAGAAAATTTGTTTGGCTGAAGGAAATTCACGCTTTAGCAAATTACTAACTGTTCTGTGTTTAGAATCTGAAATAATAAAAATATGCTTTGGAATTGTATCTGTACTAGTTTTTACAAACTTTATTATTTTTTTTCGCAACAACTCATTTGAAGGAATTGTTTGAAATACATTACTATATAAATTTTTCGGTTTTGTTACCGGCGAAATTATCGGAACATTTTCGCCTTTTAATAGTGAAGCTGCTCGTTCAAAATTATTAGCAGTAAATGGTCCAATTACGGCATCGTAGTTTGAAAAATTATTACTTCTTAAAATACGTGTAACCTGACTAATTTGCCCTCTAGTATCGTAAACATCTAATTTAGTAGAGATACCTAACTGCTTTGCGGAATCTAATGCCATGAGTACTCCTGTATGAAAATCTAAAGATATACTTAACCAACCTTGATTTCTAATCATATCTTTTACTTCTTGAACCGAATCTAAATCAATACGATTTAATCTAAACGGAAGCATTACAGCTATACGTTTTGTTTCAAAATTGGTTAATCTATCAGCTAAAGTAGTTTGTTCAATAGCTTCACTTTCTATAGCATTTCCAACATCCAAAGGCACTTTTAAAATCATGCCTACTTTTAATCCACTATCTATTAATTCAGGATTGAGAGATTCTAATTCTTCTTGAGTTAATCCTAATTTTATTTTTAATCTAAAAAAACCTTCTTTTGGTAACACAGAATAATATCCAAAGGTTTCTTCAACACTTTTTTCTTCGTTATTAGCGATATTAGGTACATTAATTTCTTCACCTAATTGAAGTGTTTCGCCTAATTCTGGATTTAGTTTTTCAAGTTCAGCTATTGAAATTCCAAATTTATAAGCCACACGCCATTTTCCTTCTTTGGGCAATACTTTGTATTTTTTTATTGTGTTGCCAGTAATACTTGTAACCAAAACAGTTTTATATCTCGGGATATTTATGCGATCGCCTTTTTGTAAATTATCGGAATACAAACGTGTATTGTGCTTTTTAATATCGTCGATGGTGATATTGTATTTTTTTGAAATGCTATACAAGGTTTCTTTGCGTTTAACCTTATGCGTTTTATAATTTACAAGTTGTTGAGTTTCTATTTGAACAGGTGTTTTTAAAATCCGTGACTTCGGAATTATTAAAACTATATTGGGCTGAAGGTTTGTTTTAGCATCGGGATTTAAGGCTAAAATATCGAAAGGTGTTACCAAATATATTTTGGCTATGCTTTCTATGGTTTCTCCAGCTTTAACTTTATGGGTTTTGTAGTCTTGGGCAATTGCATTAAGACAAAACAAGAGTACTAAACTAAAACTTACAAAAAATTTCTTCATATTATTTATATACGAAAATTGTTAATTTAAAGATTACTGCTCCCGATAGCTATCGGGACTGAATACTGCCTACTGAATACTGCGAACTAAATATTATTCCCATTCAATGGTTGCAGGTGGTTTTGAGCTTATATCGTACACTACTCTATTAACGCCTTTTACTTTGTTTATTATATCGTTTGATACTTTCTGCAAAAACTCATAAGGCAAATTTACCCAATCTGCTGTCATACCATCTGTACTTTCTACGGCTCGTAAAACAACACATTTCTCATAAGTACGTTCGTCTCCCATTACGCCTACGCTATTTACAGGAAGTAAGATTGCTCCTGCTTGCCAGACTTTATCGTACAAATTCCACTCTTTCAAACCATTTATAAAAATGGCATCTACATCTTGTAAGATACTCACTTTTTCTGGTGTTATATCTCCTAATATTCGTATTGCTAAACCTGGACCTGGAAATGGATGACGTGCTAAAATTTCGGCATCTATTTTTAAGGAAGCGCCAACACGTCGTACCTCATCTTTAAATAATGCCTTTAAGGGTTCAACAATTTTCAGATTCATATAATCTGGCAAACCTCCTACATTATGGTGACTTTTAATGATGGCACTTGGTCCTCCGGTTGCCGAAATACTTTCGATAACATCTGGATAAATAGTACCTTGAGCCAACCATTTTACATTTTCAATTTTATGAGCTTCATCATCAAAAACTTCTATAAATGCACGACCGATTGCTTTTCGCTTTTTCTCCGGGTCATCTATTCCAGCCAAAGCATTCAAAAAACGTGCCGAAGCATCTACACCTTTTACATTTAAACCCATGCCTTCGTATTGGGCAAGTACATTCTCGAATTCATTTTTGCGCAATAAACCATTGTTTACAAAAATGCAATACAAATTTTTACCTATGGATTTATGCAGCAAAATTGCTGCTACTGTAGAATCTACTCCTCCTGAAAGTCCTAAAACCACTTTATCCTTTCCCAACTGTTTTTTAAGTGCAGAAACAGTTTCTTTAACAAACGAATCTGGTGTCCAATCTTGTTTTATCTTGGCAATGCGAACTAAAAAATTTTCTAATAATTGTTTGCCATCTTTGGTATGATATACTTCTGGGTGAAACTGAATGGCATAGGTTTTTTCGCCTTCAATCTTAAAGGCTGCATTTTCAACATCGTTTGTGCTTGCTAATAAAACGCCATTAGTTGGTAACTTTTTTATGGTATCAGCATGACTCATCCAAACCTGACTGCCTTCAGAAATATTATTAAAAAACGTTTCGTCTTTTTTTACAAACGACAAGTTAGCTCTACCATATTCTCTTGTGTTTGAAAGCGATACATTACCGCCAAAAAAGTGTGCTAAATATTGAGCACCATAACAGATTCCCAAAAGTGGTTTTTTTTCTTTTATTTCTAATAAATCTGGAAGCAATGCCTCATCACCTCTTACTGAAAATGGGCTACCTGAAAGTATTACTGCTTTATACTCTTGAATGTTTGTTGGAATTTTATTGTATGGATGTATCTCGGAATAGATGTTAAGTTCTCTAACTCTTCGTGCAATAAGCTGTGTATATTGCGATCCGAAATCTAAAATTAATACCTTGTCGTGTTGCATGTGCAAAAATAGAAATGATTTTTGATTAACGATTTACAAATAGTGTTTTTTTTACATTAAATTTGTACTCATTTCATTGAATCCAGAATCATTTCTATGTCGTTTTCGGTTGTATCTGGATTAATAAAACAGAATCGTGAAACGGTTTCAAACGTATTACCAGTTTTCCACTTAGTAGGTGTAACCAAAGCAAATCCTTTTTTATGGTTTTGGTAAGTCCAATTGGTATAATCTTCAGGTTGCCATCCTTTTCTTCTAAACAATACACAAGATAAACTTGGTGCTCTCACCAACTCTACAAAAGGACTATCTTCAATCATTTTACCAGCAATTTGTGCCAATTCAAGTCCTCTCTCTACAGCTTCTTTATATCTATTTGTACCATGAGTTGCTAAAGAGAACCAAAGTGGCAACCCCCTAACACGACGTGTTAATTGTATTTGATAATCGGCTGGATTAAACCCTTGGGCTCCTTCATCTTTAAAAATATCAAGATAAGAGCCTTGCTGCGAATGTGCTTGTTTTGCTAAAGCCATATCTTTATAAATTACAGCTCCACAATCGTAAGGTGAAAACATCCATTTATGAGGATCAATTGTTATACTATCTGCTTTTTCAATACCAATAAACAAATGTCTTACAGAATCGGCTGCCAAAGCACCTCCTCCATAAGCAGCGTCAACATGATACCACAATTGCTCTTTCTCACAAATAGTTGCAATTCCTGCCAGATCATCTATAATTCCAGCATTTGTTGTTCCTGCAGTAGCCACAATTGTGAATAGTCTTTGCCTTTGATGTGTGGTTAGATTATTTATGACTTCTTGTAAATTTTTTGCTTCTAACCTGTCTTCAGTATCTACCAACAAAATATCAACATCTACCACTTTAGCCATTGCTTTTATGGAAGAATGGGCACCAATAGATGTTATTATTAACCCTTTTTCACTTTTGTTTTTATCATTCAAACTTCTCCAATATTCTCTTGCAGTTACTATAGCTGATAAATTTGCTGCAGTACCTCCGCTTGTAAAAACTCCAAAAGCACCTTTTGGCAATCCTGTTAAAGATACAATCCACTTCATTGCTTCGTTTTCGCAAAAAATACCTCCTGCTCCTTCCATCCAATAAGCACCATGAATACTCGATGCAGATGTTACCAAATCAAACATTACAGCTGCTCTTGTTGGTGCTGCAGGAACAAACGCTAAATTTCTTGGATGATCGGCAGGTACATTAGCGTTTATTAAATGTTTCTTCCATAAATTAAAAGCATTTTCTCCTCCTATCCCTTTTTCGGTAATGGTTTCCCCTACTAATGCTTTTAATTCTGATTCTTTTTTGGGTTTTCCTATCTCGCGTTTTGTAGCCGAGATTCTACCAATAGCGTACTTCATGACGTCCATTGTCATCTCTACCAAGTCAATATCAATTTTGTGCATTTTGCTTTACAGATTTAGTATTAAAAACTCTTTGTTAAGAGGTTGCAAATTTAATACTAACTGATGGATTAATTGGTCTCCAAACTGAAGATAAAGCTCAGAAAAATTAATGTTACGTTCCTGTAAGCTTTGCTCTGGAAATAATTCGTTTTGAATATCTTTAATTCTTTCTATTTGTTGACCTAATTTTCGTTTTTGAGCTTTGAGTAATCGCTTTTCTAAATACGATAAGCCTTTTATTTGTTTTTTTTCTTGAGCAGCTACTGCACCAAGGAAAGATTTATCGGTTTTTTCAGCTGTTTCGTATAAGGCTTCAAATTGCTTTTTTAAAAACTCTTTCTGACTCGTAAAATCTATATCAATGCTTGAAAGTTTCTTTATCTGCTGATTGACTAAATCACTCTGCTTTAAAAATATATCGTTTAAAGATAAATTCAATTTATCTAATTTCTGCGTTTGTTTTTCGGTTTTAATCAATACCGAATTTCGCAGTAACAATACAGGAAACGCAACATTTACAGCTTCAAAATAATCTTTAAGTTCCAACCAATACGCTAATTCTCCTCCTCCTCCAATATAACAGAGATTAGGCAAAACAACTTCCTGATATAATGGTCGCATGATGACATTGGGCGAAAAACGTTCTGGATAGTCATTGACTTCTTTTAGTATCTCACTCTTGCTCCATGAAATGTTGGTTTCATTTACAAAGTAATTTTCGTCTTTTTCAACAATACGTTCGCGAAGATTATCTTTCAAATAAAACAGATTGATTTCTCTTGGATTTACCTGAATCTTGTAATTAGGTGTTAAACTGTTAAGCCGTTTAGAAGTCTCAACAACCCTTTTGTATGCTGTATGATTAACTAATTCTTCTTCAATAAAAGGAATAAATAATCGCTTTAAATCTGAATCATTAGCATCGAGAATCACCAAACCATAATCTCTAAATAACACATTTGCCAAATAGCATGTGGCTTCTGCTAAATTGTTGTGATACAAATATGCCTTATTAAACAAGTCCTTCAAAAAATCGGCATTATCTCCTTTCCCAAGTTCTGCTGAAAAAATTTTACAAACGTCTTCTAATCCATTGGTATTTAATTCACCGACCGCTCCTTTTGATTCAATATTCCAATGTATCTTTTTTCTTTTAAAATTGAAATAATTAATTTCATCGAAATCATGATCTTCGGTTGCCATCCAATAGATTGGTACAAAATTATAATCTGGGTATTTTTCTTTTAGCTGTTTGGTAAGATTTATGGTCGAAATAATTTTGTATAAAAAATATAAAGGCCCAGTAAATAAATTAAGTTGGTGTCCTGTGGTTATTGTAAACGTGTTTTCCTGTTTTAATGCTTCTATATTTTGAGTTGTAAGTGACGAGCTATTTACGTTTTGATATTGCTTTTTTAAAACGTTTACGAGAACTGTTCGATGAGATTCCGAATAACACTTTGTATCAATTTGAGCTTTAAAATTCTCAAGGATTGGAAAACGATTGTAAAACGGTTTTAAATCTGGGTTTTCATCTAAATAATCACAAATCAAGGGTGAAAAATAGTTGGTGTCTCTAAACGGAATACAGTCTGTTGGCATAGTTTATCCTCAATTCTTGTGTAAATATAAAACACTTGTTAAGTTCAATTAGTAAGTGCAACTTTTAGGACAAATATCGGAAAACTAGTTTTCCGATATTTGAAGTTCTAAAAAGTTTGCCAATGAATCGTAAATACAAACAACTCACCGACCATCAAAGATACCAAATAGAAGCGTATCTAAAAGCTGGACAAAGTAAAAGTTTTATTGCTACCGGGTTGGGAGTAGATAAAACAACTATTTATAGGGAGCTTAAACG